>JBJKPT010000380.1:0-5824 GCA_046706045.1 Desulfobacterales bacterium | reverse complement strand
CATCGATGCGCCGGATGAAATCGTCGGACTCGCGGGCAAGGATGTCCACAAGCGCCGACCCAATACCGACGACCACACGCCGCCCGGCCCGGATTGATTCGTGAAAATCCATAAACCGTCTCCCGATCGACTGCGGGCGCCCGCCGGTTGGCGGGCGAAGGATCCCGATTCCCGCTGCCGGCAGGCACCTCGTTGCGCCCATTGCCGCCGGGCGATAAAAACACGCGGGCGATCATACACACTCGTCGGTGAAAGTGCAAATCCGCTGAGCGGGAGATGAATGGCGCCCGCTAGGAAAAACCGATCAGATGACCGCCCTGATAAACGAAAAACGCTGCCAGCCAAGCCATGGCCGTACCATAGACAATGGAAAACCACATCCAGGGCGGCGACCCGGTTTCCCGGCGGATCGCGCCGATGGTGGCCAGGCACGGCAGGTACAAAAGCACGAAGACCATCATGGCCAGGGCCGACAACGGCGTCATTCCCGATTCCCGAAGGGAACGGGAAAGGGCCGCGGCATCGGTTTTTTCGTCCACGGCATAAAGCACCCCGAGGGTGCTGACCACGATCTCCTTGGCCACAAATCCGGTCAACAACGCGACCCCGCCGCGCCAGCCGATACCGATGGGTGCAAATGCGGGGGCAAGCCACTTGCCGATCCGGCCCATGTAGGAGCCGGCGGTCCGCTCGGCCTCCCGGCGCCGGGCGAGTTTTCGGATGGCCGCGTCTCTGGCCACAACCCGATCCGACCGCGCCGTGCCCTGAACCGCGGCGATGCGTGGCGCGTAGGTGGCGGTCAACGCCGCGGTGGCGGCGGCATAATCCATTGAAAAATGAACGGTTCGCGGAAAATTGCCCAGGGCTCAGACGATGATGGCGCCGGCCAAAATGACCCCGCCCATCTTTCGGAGAAAAATCTTGCCTCGATCCCACATGTGGATCACGAGGCTTTGCGCCATGGGCATTCGGTACGGGGGAAGCTCCATGACAAAGGGGGCTTCCTCGCCCCGGAACAGGGTGGAGCGGAAAATCCGTCCCGATACCACGGCCATGCCGATGCCGGTGAGATAAATCGCAAAGATGACGGTGCCGCCCTGGGCGGAAAAAAATGTGCCCACGAGCACGATATAGACCGGAAGCTTCGCCGAACAGGACATAAACGGCGTGATGAAGATGGTGAGCAGCCGGTCCTTGCGGCTTTCCAGGGTCCGGGTGGCCATCACGGCCGGCACGTTGCAGCCGAAGCCCATCAGCATGGGGATGAAAGATTTTCCATGAAGCCCGATCAGATGCATGACCCGATCCATCAAAAACGCGGCACGGGCCATGTAGCCGGTGTCTTCGAAAAGAGCGATGCAGAAAAACAGGATCAGGATGTTGGACAAAAAAACGATCACGCTGCCCACCCCGGCGACGACCCCATTCAAGAGCAGGCTCTTCAGCAAACCGGCCGGGAGCCACCCGTTGAGAAGCCGAGAAAACCAGCCGATGCCGTTTTCGATCCAGCCCATCGGGATTTCTCCCAGGGAAAACGTCAGCTGGAACATGGCCCAGATAAAAAAGATAAAAATCGGAAAACCGAAAAATCGGTTCGTCAGCACCAGGTCGATATTGCGGGACATATCCACCCGTTTGCGGGTGGATATGGTCAGCACTTCCTTGATGATGCCGGCAATGAACCCGTAGCGCTCGTCGGTCATGACAATCTCGGGATCATCGTTGAAGCGCCGGGCAAGACGGCGCCGAAGCTGCCCGGCCCTGGCCCAAACCCGCTCTCCGGTATCCCCGCCCCGTTCGCAGATGCGAGTTTTCACGACCGGGTCGGCTTCGAGCAATTTGACGGCCGTCCATCGGCTGTTATAGGGCATCACCGCCGTGCCGAGGGCCTCGATTTCCGGAATCAGAACGCCGATGGCCGATTCGATGTCGTTGGAATAGCGGACCCTGCGCTGACGGGAAATCGGCGCATCGGATTCGGACAGGGCCACCGCCCTGTCCAGAAGTTCCTCGATGCCCTGATTTTTCTTGGCCACGGTGAACACCACCGGCACATCGAGGAGTTCGGCAAGCTTTTCCACATCGATCAGGATACCCCGGGACCGGGCGATGTCGGCCATGTTCAGCGCAAAGATCACCTTGCCGTCGAGTTCCCGGATCTGGGTGGCCAGGTAGAGGCTGCGCTCCAGGTTCGAGGCATCGATGATGTCGATGACCACATCCGGGCGTTCCTCGAGGATAAAATCCCGAGCCACGACCTCTTCGATGGAAAACGGGGTGAGGCTGTAGGTCCCCGGCAGATCGACGATATCGAGGGTGCGGCCGGCATGTTGGATGCGGCCTTCCTTTTTTTCGACGGTCACCCCGGGCCAGTTGCCCACTTTCTGACGGGTACCGGTGAGGATCTTGAAGATCGTCGTCTTACCGGAATTTGGATTTCCGGCCAGGGCGATGGTATAGGCCGAGCGGTTCATGGCAGGACACGGACCAGGATGTGATCGGCTTCTTCCACGCGCAGGGAGACGTGATACCCCTTGACGATGAGCTCCATGGGGTCTTTTAACGGGGCGTATTTTTCCACGATCAACTCGACGCCTTTCAGAATTCCCATCTCCAGCAGCCGCCGCCGGAGGGGGCCGCTGCCACCGACCCGGACAATGGTGCCGTGCTGTCCTTCGCGCAAGGTACTCAACGGAATCGCCCCGGAATCGCTTTCGTTCCGGTCGCGGCCGTTTTCTTCAAGACGGACCATGATCTGCCGGGCCATGCCCCGACCCAGTGCGTAGCGCCGTCCCTCGATGGCGACGACCACCTGGCCGTCGCTCAGATTGGTGATGATATCGAGCCGGTCGCCGAGGCGAAGCCCCATGGCCAGAAGCCGCATGCGAAGGCCGGCCCCGCCGCCGAGTTCCTCGATGATCGCCGTCTCACCGGCCTTGGCCATGATCAGTGGCATCGGTCGGATGCGCTCGGTTCGGCACCGATCGCAGATCCCGTAGAGTTCCATCCGATGCTGGAGCAGATGGAACCCGTTGGCGGCGGCGATCTGCAACTGAAGGGCCTCGAGGTCATCGTTTCGGAATTCGAGGATGCGCCCGCACTTGGTGCAGATCATGTGGTCATGGTGTTGGCCGAGATGCCGGTGCTCGTAACGGGTGTTGGCGTCCTTGAAGCGGTTTTCGCTGGCAAACCCGTATCGGCACATCAGGGCCATGGTATCGGCGACAAAGTCTTCGGCAAAAGGAGTGCCGGAGGCCGCGAGGGCCTCGACCAGTTCGGAAATCGTCACATGGCCTTCGGTCTGTAAAAAGACGTCCAAAATGCGGTACCGGTCTTCGAACCGATCGATGGCCTCCTGGACGAAAAGGTCCCGAAACTGCATTTTTTCCTGGGAATGAATCTTCTTCATGCGTTTTTGAGTAGCTCCCGGGCATGTTCCCGGGTGGTTGCGGTGATCCGGACACCGCCCAGCATCCGGGCGATTTCTTCGACGCGGCCTTCGGCGTCAAGCGGTTCGATGAGGGTCCGGGTGCGTCCGCCGGAAACCGTCTTGGCAATGCGAAAATGATGATCGGCGTAGCGGGCGATCTGGGGAAGGTGCGTGATGCAGACGATCTGGTGGCGGGCGGCGAGCTCGGCGAGTTTTTTCCCCACCACGTCCGCGACCTTGCCGCCGATACCGGCGTCGACCTCGTCAAAGACGACCGTTTCCAGTTCGTCCTGACGGGCCAGCATCGTTTTCAGCCCGAGCACCACCCGGGACAGTTCCCCGCCCGAGGCAATGGCCGCCAGGGGACGCAGGGTTTCGCCCACGTTGGGAGAGATCAGAAATTCCGCCAGCTCCGACCCGGCCTCGGTCATCTGGCGGTCGTCAATCCGCAAATACGGGGATGTGCTCTCCTCGGCGGCGATGGGCTCGAGGGCGACCTCGAATTCCGTGCCGGCCATTTCCAGCTCGCCAAGGGCCTGGCCGATGGCCTTGGCGAGTTTCCCTGCCCCGGTACGCCGCTTTTCGGAAAGCTCCCGGCACAGCGCCACGGCCTCGGCATGGTCTTTGGAAAGCCGCTTGTCGTTTTGATCAAGACTTTTTTCAAGGTTTCCCAGCCCGTCGCGCTCGCTGCGGAGGCGATCCAGGTGATCCATGACCGCATCGAGGGTGCTGCCGTATTTTTTCTTGAGTCGGTTGATCCGGTCCAGCCGAGCCTCGACCGCTTCGAGCCGAACGTCGTCCGGGGCGATCCCCTGGAAGTAAGTGCGCAGCTCGCCGACCAGGTCTTCGACGACGTATTCGGCTTCGGCGAGCCGCTGGGCCTTGACGGCCAGGGCGCCGTCCAGGGCGCCGGCTTTTTCCAGGGCCCGGCGGGTGGCCGCCACCACCTCGAACACCGATCCGTCGGCGCCGTAAAGGGTTTCGACGGCGTCGTGGGCCGTGCGGTACAGGTATTCGGCATTTTTCAGACGATTCCGCTCGGTCTCCAGCTCGACGTCTTCTCCCGGGACAAGGGCTGCGGCCTCGATTTCCTGAAGTTGAAAGGCGATGAGTTCCAGTTGTTCCTGCTGGCGGTTCTGACGTGCCAGCAGTGCCCGTTGTTCCCGGAGCCCGGCCTGAATCCGCGAGACGGTTTCGGCGAGCCGGGAACGGATGGGCGCACCGCCGCCGTACCGGTCGAGAATGCGCAGGTGCTCGTCCCGGTTGAGCAGCACTTGATGGGCATGTTGACCCGAGATGCTGGCAAGGGGTTCGGTGATTTCGGTAAGGGCCTGGATGGTGGCCTGCCGGCCGTTGATGGTGATCTTGTGCCGATCCGCGGCTGAAATCACCCGGTCGACCCGGAACCGGCGGTCGTCTTCGAACCCGTGTTCCTGGAGTCGCTGCCGTGCCGGGGAATTCTCCGGCACCTCGAATTCGGCCTCCAGCCGGGCGGCTTCGGCACCGGTGCGCACCATGCGGGCCGTGGCCCGGCTGCCAAGAAGCAGGTTGATCGCATTGACGATGATCGATTTCCCGGCCCCGGTCTCCCCGCTGAAGATGGTCAGCCCCGGGCCGAAAGCGATCTGCAAATCGTCGATGATGGCAAAATTTTGGATTGAAAGGGTCTGCAACATGACGTTCGTAACGCCCTGGGCGCGGGGCGCGCACCCAACACCGGGTTCGCTTCGTTCAAAAAGCCTTCTGGGCCTTTGCGATGCCTTCCATGTCCCCCATGATGATCAACATCACGCCGCCGTTCAGGAGGGGACGGCGGCAGGTTGAACCGAATCCCATCTTCGCCGAAGAGCGGATCATAACCCGGCGAGCCGCAGGCGATCACGATCCCGATACCCACGCCCCCCGGATAACGCCGACGCTTGATGTGCATACGCTCATGGAACGGCCTCCCGCATCCCCAGCTCAAAGGCCTTCAGGTTGGTCTGAACGAACGCCGCCTTGGTTTTGGTGCGGATGGTGTCGGCAATGGTTTGGGCGGTGATGGGGACGGTGTCGGAGGCGATCAGAGCGCCCAAGAGCACCATGTTCACCGCCAAGACGATTCCGGCATCCCGGGCGATCGCCGCCGCATCCACCGAAATCAGGAGGCCGGCCTTTTCCGCGAGCAACCGCAAGATGGTTGCAAGTTCCGGATACTCCCCCTTCCCGATAGCCGCGGTAAACGGCGGCAGCGGGGCGGTGTTGGTGATGACGGTGGTTTTACGGTGGCACCGTTTCAGGGCGCGCAGGGTCTCCAGCGGTTCAAACCCCAGCAGGACATCCGCTTCGCCGTCGGAAATAATGGTGCTTTTGGCATCGCCAAAGACGATGGCCGATTCCACCACGCCGCCCCGT
>JBJKPT010000379.1:0-2213 GCA_046706045.1 Desulfobacterales bacterium | reverse complement strand
GTGCGTTCGTCCCTGGAAGCCGTGGATCGCAAAATCAAATCGATCGAACCCGGTTCGGAACAAACCTGGCGCAAAATGGACAGGACGGCCCGGGAAAAATCCGAGCGCACCCTGACCACGCTCAAGAAAAAGCGGAAGGACGCCGGCACCTGGTCCAGCCGCCTGCAAAAAAGTTCGTTGCGGGCATGGAAACGGGTGAAAGAAAAATTTGCCGAAAGTTGGCAAGCCCTTGAAAAGGCCTTTGACGACGCGGAGAAAAATAGTGAAAGAAAATGAAACCCGCCGAGCGCACCCTGCGCCGTTCACCCGTTCCCATGCCTTTTCATCTTATTCCATTTCGCATTCAAGCGGCACCTGCGTTGGCTGCGTCGTCGGCTCCTCAACGTACTACTCTGTACGTCTCTGTCGCCTCCTCCTGGCCGCCTTGGTGTCATCTTGAATGCAAAACGGCATTAATTTAGGGTCCATCCCAGGATAGGCGATTTTGCGTGAGTTCGAGGCGGACGATTTGAACCGGAGGAATAGCGGGCTGTTTCGAGGATTCAAATCGATCGTCCAACGCAGAAATCGCGGTAAAGGGCCATGTTGGGATGGGCGCTAGTTTATGCGCGCCACCTCCAGCACGGCATCTTCCAGCCCCTGGACCACCACGCCCATGGGGGTTTGGATGGTGATCTCACTGCCGGCGCAAAGGAGGTGATCCTCGAGATCGCCTTCCTGGGTCAGCCGGAGCGCCCCCCGGCGACAGGTGAACGACAGGGTGTGGAAATCGCTGCCGATGCGTCGGACCTCGCCGCTTTTGATGTCAAGACCGGAATATTTATTTTCCGGGGCCGAAGAACTTCCCCGGTGCGTATGCTGAAGATTGAAAAATGCCATGTTCCAGATCCTTTCCGTTCGTGGGGCGGCAAGCCCCTTTGTTTTCCTTATCCGGCCCGAACAATAAGCGGAGGGGCGACCGGAAAAAAGACACACCCGCGGGTAACTGTGTTGATAACAGTAGACTTTTTTTAATAACTGTACTGGTTCAATTAAAGAGGATCTGTTCTTTTTTGCGTCACTGCCGGGCCGTGAAAGGTGCGTAAAGGCAGGAAAGAAGATATGAAAATAAACAAATACCAGACACTTGCATCAGAGTTGACCCGAATGGTCCAATCCGGAATCTTCAAACCCGGGGACCCGGTCCCCTCGGTGCGGGAAATGAGCCGGGAACGGGGGCTCAGCGTGACCACGGTCCTCCAGGCCTATTACCAGCTCGAAGCCCGGGGCCTGATCGAGGCCCGGGCCCGATCCGGGTTCTACGTGGCCATGAGCCTTCCGGTCGAACCGGCCGAGCCGGCCATCAGCGCCTTTGCACCGGATCCGAGCCGGGTCAGCATCCGGGAACTGGTGACCATGGTGGCCCAGCGCGATATCCGGAATCCGAACCTGGTGCAGCTCGGCGCGGCAAACCCCGCACCCGAGCTCTCGCCGCCCAAACGGCTCAACCAGATCATCGCCCGCCTGGCCAAGGAGGCTCGTCCGGAAATCGGCCAGTACGATCCGCCGCCGGGATGCGAACCGTTGCGGGTGCAGATCGCCCGCCGCGCGGCATCGGCCGGATGCACCCTGAGCGCCGATGACATCGTCACCACCTCCGGCTGCGCCGAAGCGGTGAACCTCTGCCTTCGGGCCGTTTGCAGGCCGGGCGATACCGTGGCCATCGAATCCCCCACCAGTTTCGATGCCCTCCAATGCATCGAGGCCCTCGGCCTTCGGGTGCTGGAAATTCCGACCCACCCGAGGGACGGCATCAGCCTCGAAGCGTTGCAGTTTGCCATCGAAAACAACCCGGTGAGCGCCTGCCTGGTGATCACGAATTTCAACAACCCGCTGGGCTGCTGCCTGTCCGAGGAACGCAAGAAGGATCTGGTGGCGCTTCTCTACCGGCACGGCATCCCGCTGATCGAAAACGATGTCTTCGGGGAAATTTATTTCTCGGAAAAACGGCCCGTGGTGGCCAAGGCCTTTGACCGCAATGGATCGGTGCTGCTCTGCTCCTCGTTTTCGAAAAGCCTGAGCACCGGCTGCCGGGTGGGCTGGGCGGTGCCCGGGGCGCACAAGGCCACCGTCGAATGGCTCAAATACACGACCAACATCGGCACGCCGACGCTTGCCCAGTATGCCATCGCCGAATACATGGACGGCGGCGGATTCCGGCGGCACCTGCGGCA
>JBJKPT010000378.1:0-2182 GCA_046706045.1 Desulfobacterales bacterium | reverse complement strand
AAACGTCCCTGCCCCCCGGAAGAGGAATTGATGCGCGCACCCGCCCGGATCGCATTCGTTGCCGTCGGCTCCAACCTCGGCGAGAAGGCCGAAAACTGCCGGGCCGGCATCCGCGCCCTGGCCGCGGAGCCGGGTGTGCGGATCCTCGACCGGTCCCGGTTCTACCGGAGTGCGCCGGTCGATTACACGGCTCAGGACTGGTTCGTGAACGCCGTGGTGAAGTTCGAGACCTCGCTTTCCCCCGAGACCCTGCTCGAGCGCTTAAAGGCGATCGAAAACCGGTTGGGCCGGATTCCGCATCCGATGCGGTTCGGTCCGCGAATTCTGGACTTGGACATCGTCTTGTATGCAGACCTTGTGATCCGCTCGGAAGCCGTTGAAATTCCTCATCCGCGCATGCATAAAAGGCGCTTTGTGTTGATTCCGATCTGTGATATAGATCCGCTCGTCGTACACCCGGTGCTTGGGCAAACCGTTTCGGCACTGGCCGCGGCCCGGGACGATCCGGATCAGGAGATCCTCCCCCTGTAACATGTCGAACCATTCTGGAGACGTTTTTGCGATGAAATTTTTTCTGGACACCGCCAACATCGATGAGATCCGGGAAGCCATTGCCATGGGCATGGTGGACGGGGTGACGACCAACCCCTCCCTGATCGCCAAGGAAGGCAGGGATTTTGAATCCGTCGTCAAGGAGATCTGCGGGATCGTCGACGGCCCGGTGAGCGCCGAGGTGATCGCCATGGACACCGCCGGCATGCTGAAGGAAGCGCGGCATTTGGCCGGATTGCACAAAAACATCGTGGTCAAGGTGCCCATGACCATCGACGGGATCAAGGCCACCCGGCAGCTCTCCCAGGAAGGCATCAAGACCAACGTAACCCTGGTGTTTTCTCCGCTCCAGGCACTTATGGCGGCAAAAGCCGGGGCGAGCTATGTCAGCCCCTTTGTCGGCCGCATCGACGATCTGGCCGCGGACGGTACCCAGCTGATCGAGCAGATTGTCGAGATTTTCAGCAATTATGCCTTTGAGACGGAAATCATCGTGGCGAGCGTCCGCAACCCGCTGCACGTTCTCGACGCTGCCTTGCTGGTTGCGGACATCGCGACCATCCCATTTTCCGTTCTGGCCAAGTTTGCCGCGCACCCCATGACCGACAAAGGGCTTGCGGCGTTTTTGAAAGATTGGGCCGCGTTTCGAAAATAGCCGCATAACCAACGAACATCGTCGCGAGTCCCCAAGGATGCTTGTCCGTGAGGGGATTCGTTTTCCCTTTCCAGGACCAGGACGCGGGGCATCCGGTCGGGCAAACCGGTGGCGCCGATTCCGGTATTGATTGTCGCCATGAACAAAATCCGATCGATCCTTCATCACTGGAGCCGTAACCCCAACTTCCTCACCCTTGGACGCATCCTGGCCACCCCGATGATCGTGGCGTTGCTGCTCTTTTCCAACCGCCCGGCGACCTTTTTCGCCGGCGTGCTGTTTGTCGCGGCCGCCTTCACCGATTTTCTCGACGGGTACCTGGCCCGCCGCCACGGGGTGGAATCGACGTTCGGAAAAATCATGGACCCCGTGGCGGACAAGGTCCTCATCTCCTCGGCCTTCATCATGCTGTCTCACCTGGGGTGGGTGCCCGGGTGGATCGTCTGCGTCATCGTCGGCCGCGAATTGGCCGTCACCGGATTGCGCAATTTCATCACCGAGAACCAGATGGATGTTTCGGCATCCAGCCTCGGCAAATACAAGACAGGGTTTCAGATCGCCGCCGTGACCCCGCTGTTGGTCCATTACACCTACCTCGGTATCGATTTTAATGCCATCGGCACGGTCTTCCTCTGGATCGCCCTGGTGATGACCGTCTGGTCCGGCGTGGATTACTTCGTGCGGTTTCGAAGGCTCTTGCAGTTCTAGGATTCCTCCGGGAGCGGGCGCCGGAGCAAATTCTTTATTGACACATCCGCCGCCCGGCTGGTATTAGAGCAGGTCTTATCGAGCGGGAATAACTCAGTGGTAGAGTGCAACCTTGCCAAGGTTGAAGTCGCGGGTTCAAATCCCGTTTCCCGCTCCATTTTTTTGGGCGGCATAGCCAAGTGGTAAGGCAGCGGCCTGCAAAGCCGTTATTCACCAGTTCGAATCTGGTTGCCGCCTCCAGAAAAATACCGAAGGCTTTCCGGAGAC
>JBJKPT010000377.1:0-1885 GCA_046706045.1 Desulfobacterales bacterium | reverse complement strand
CTTCCCATGCTCGTGGGCGATCGCGCCCTGGGCGGCTACCAGGCGCGGATCGCCTACGAGAAGGCCATCGAACTGGGAGCGAAAAAACTCTTGATCACGGAATGCGGCCACGCCTACCGGTCCTTGAAATACGAAGGCCCGTACATGGCCGGTTACCCCGGCGGCAAGCCGCCGGTGGAAATCGTCCACTCGGTGCAACTTTACCACGAATACCTGCGCGACGGACGGATCCGGATCGACCCGGCAAAAAAGCTCAAGGCGCCGGTCACCTATCAGGATCCCTGCAACATCTCCCGAAACGGCGGCCTGTGGCGGGAAGCCCGGGCGATCATGTCCCACGTCGCCGAGGATTTCCGGGACATGAACCCCTCGGGTCCTCACAACCACTGCTGCGGCGGTGGCTCCGGCATCCTGCCGAGCGGCCCGTCGTACAAGCCGGTCCGCATCGCCAACGGCCGGCTCAAGGCCGAGCAGATCCGCGCCACCGGCGCCAAGATCGTGGTGGCCCCATGCCACAACTGTTTCGACCAGATCCGTGACCTGAGCGAAGCATTCGATCTCGGCATCAAGGTGCTCTCCCTCAAGGAGTTGCTCGTGGAGATCATGGAAGTGCCGGAGACCTTCCGTGCGAAGGAGGCGTGAGTGGAAATGACGAAACGACTCTTGGCATGGGCGAGCGTGGTGCTGATCGTCCTTGCCGCCGGGACCGGATTTGCCCAGGAAAAGACGATGGTCTTAAACGATGCGGCCCTCGGCGTCCACCGCCGGCCCCTGGTGGTCTTTCCCCACGCCATGCACCGGAACATCATCGCCTGCAACCGGTGCCACCACGATTTCGATGCCTACGGTGCCAACCAGGGAGACGACGAGGGCTCCAAATGCAGCGATTGCCACACCCGCACCCCGGACGGGAACCCCATCGGCCTCGAGCGCGCCTTTCACCGGCTGTGCAAGGACTGTCACGAGAAGATGCGGGCCACCGGAAAGGACGCGCCGCCGGTGATGTGCGGGCAATGCCACCGCCGGCATCCGGCTGCCCGCGGAGTTGATCGCACACGAGGAATTTAACGGTCATGACCCTTCTTGCATGGATCCTTTTTTGCGTGTTGATCGCGGATTTCGGCCTGCATTTCACCGCCGACGCCTTGAACCTCCGGCGCCTGCAACGCGATCCGCCGCCGGAGGCCGCCGAATGGTACACACCCGAGCGCTATGCCGCGGCCCGGGAGTACCTCCGGACCACGACCCGTTTCGATTGGGCCTCAGGGCTCTTCGACCTCATCGTCCTGCTGGTGTTCTGGCTTGCCGGCGGCTTCAACTGGCTGGAAATCCGGGTGGAGGGGTTCGGCTGGCCGCCGGTGGTTGCGGGGACCGCCTACATCGCGGCCCTGGCCCTGGCCCGGGCTGTTATCGGCATCCCCTTTGGCATCTGGCGGACCTTTGTCATCGAGGCCCGGCACGGATTCAACCGCACGACACCGGCCACCTTCATCCTGGACCGGGCCAAGGCGGTAGGGCTTGCCGCGGCCATCGGCGTGCCGGTGGTGGCAATGCTCCTGTGGTTTTTCCGGTCTACCGGGGCCGATGCCTGGTGGCTTTGCTGGATCGCCATCACGCTTTTTTCCCTGGGGCTTCAGTACGTGGCCCCCACCTGGATCATGCCGCTCTTCAACCGGTTCGAACCCTTGGCCGACGGGCCGTTGCGGGAGGCGATCCTGGGCTATGCGGCGCGGATCGGGTTCCCCTTGAAAAACGTCATGGTCATGGACGGATCGCGCCGGTCCGCCAAGTCCAATGCGTTTTTCACCGGCTTCGGCCGTCACCGGCGGATCGTCCTCTTCGACACCCTTGTCGCCAAGCACGACGACGCCGAACTGATCGGGGT
>JBJKPT010000376.1:0-6645 GCA_046706045.1 Desulfobacterales bacterium | reverse complement strand
GTCCGGCACGGCCGTCTCCAGCGTGACCCCCTTGTCCTTCGCCTCCATGAGAAAAGGCTCCACGGCATCCCGGACCAGCGCCTGAGGCAGGACGGGTTCGAGGGACAGGCCGTCTTTTCCCGACTCGATGCGGCTGAGATCGAGCAGATCGTCGATGATGCCCACCAGCCGTTCGCTGTCCTCCCGGGCGGCCACGAGCAGTTCGCTCTGCTTTTCATTAAGGGCGCCGATCCGTTCTTCCAGCAGGAGATGAACGGACATGCGCAGCGAGGTCAGCGGCGTTCTGAGCTGATGCGAGACCGTCGCGATCACGCCGCGCTTTAAATCCTGCTGTTCGCGGACCTGCGTCACGTCTTTCAGAATCAAGGCGACCCCGGCCGGATCGCGGCTTTCCGGGCCGGCGGGGATCGGTACGACCGCCGGCTGATAGAAATATTCGCGGTTGTCGATGAACCGCTGCACATATCCATTCCTCGGGTCCTGCTCGGTGACATGATCTTCGCTCAAGGCTCTTCGAATCAGCGCCGGCAGCCATTCGTATCCCAGGTCGCTTGCCAGGATTCCGTTTTTGAGGCCGAAATATCGGTCCGCCGGTTCCGTCGAGACCTCGACCCGCCCGTCCAGGTCGAGCACGGCGATGGCCGTGGGAAGCGCCTTGAAAATCTCATCCGTCGCCCGGCGGGTTCGCATCAGGTTGATCCGGTCCTCCTTTCGCCCCCGCCTCAACGCCGCCGCCATCTCGTTGAAGGATTCCGAAAGCCGGCCGATCTCATCCTTGGACCCCGCCTTCAACACGAGGTCAAAATTCCCGCGCCGGATTTCATTCGTCGATTCGATCAACCGATTGATGGGCCGCAGAATCCATCGATGCGACAGATAGCTGAACAGAAGCGCAAGCAATGCAGACATCGAGATCGCCATCAACATGCGCCGATGGGCATCGGCCGCGCGCCGGCGGGCCGCGTTGTTCGCCTCGCTCATATTGGTCTGGTTCATGACCAAAATCTCCTGGACGGTTTGGTTCATGTCCCGGACCATCGGCTTAAGCGTGGCGAAATACGCCATCCGTCCGGCCCCCGGGGCCCGGGCGCCCTGCGTCACCAGCGCAATCGCCCGGGTGTACTTCTCGAAAAGCCTTTCCACCTTATCGGCCTTCTCCTTTTCGCCCGGAAGGGTGATATTGCCGAGTTCCACATCCAGGGCGGCAAGAAAGCGGCGGCCGTATGCTTCGATCAGGCGGTTTCCTTCCGATTCCCTGCCGAGCAAGACAAACAGGATGCCGCTGTCCATGCGCCCCAGTGCGTCCTTCATGTCCTGGCAGGCCACCACGCTCCGGTAATTTTCCTTGAGAATCACGTCGATGGCCCCGCCGAGATCATCGATCTGCGTCATGGTCAGGGTCCCGATCACGGCGATCACCGCGAGGAGCCCTCCGAACCCCAACATGAGTTTTTGCCGGATGCCGATCATGGGCCTCACCTCCGCCCGATTCGGGAGCATGGGGGATGCCAAAGATACAAAATCAATGATATCCAATGGATATGTGCTGATTCGAGAATCCGTGCCTTGTAATCGACAAGGATCAAGGGGAAGCGGCCTTGCAAAATTCAAGGTCCCGGGGGGAGGCAGCGCAACCGGCCGGATCAGATGCCGTATTGCTTCCGTTTGCGCCAGAGGGTGGCCTGATCGATGCCGAGGATGTCGGCCGCCTCCTGGAGCGAGCGCGTGGAGGCGACGACGCGGCGGATGTGGCTTTCTTCGATGGCTGCCAGGGAAACCGGATCGCCCAGCTGAACCGGGGGGGAATGGCGGGCGATGGAGGCCGGCAGGTGTTCGACGCCGACCCGTTCGGCCGAACAGAGAATCGCGGCACGCTCGATGACGTTTCGAAGCTCCCGGGCATTCCCCGGCCAGGCATAACGTTGCAGCGCGCTCAGGGCCTCATCGCTGAACCCGGCGAAAACCTTGTGGTTCTGAGCCCCGAAAAAGCCCAACATGTCCTTGGCCATGGTCTCCACGTCGCCGGGACGATCGGCCTACGGGGGGAGATCGATCTGGATGACGTTCATCCGGTAGTAGAGGTCTTCCCGGAAGCGGCCGTCCTTGACGGCGCTTTCCAGATCCGTGTTCGTGGCGGTGACGATGCGCACGTCGGCCCGTTTCGTCCGCTGGTCGCCCACCCGTTCGTATTCGCGGTCCTGGATGAACCGCAGGAGTTTGGGTTGAAGCGAAAGGGGCAGATCGCCGATCTCGTCCAAGAAGAGCGTTCCGCCCTCGCAGGCGGCAACCCGTCCGGGATTGTCCCGGAGGGCCCCGGTAAAGGCGCCTTTCACATGCCCGAAGAGTTCGCTTTCCAGGAGTTCGGAGCTCAAGGTGGGGCAGGAAACGATGCCGAAGGGTTTGTCCGCCCGGTGACTCCAGCCGTGGATCGCGCGTGCCAGCACGGTCTTTCCGGTGCCGCTCGGCCCCCGGAGCAAGACGACCGCCTCCGAGGAGGCCACTTGCCGGGCAAGGGCGATGGCCCGCTGCATGCCGGGATGTTGAGAGGCGAACGACACCTTCGGATGCAACCGCTCCAGGTCCTCGCTCAAAGCGGCAAGGCGTTGCTCCATGCTGCGAACCGCGGCCACCCGCTCGGTCACGAGCGCGACCTGCTCGGGCGTGAAGGGCTTGGGGATGTAGTCGGTTGCCCCGCGGCGCATGGCCTCCACGGCCGTGTCGACGGAGGCATAGGCCGTGATCACCACGACCTAGATCCAGGGGCAGGCGCCCAGGAGCATGGGGATCAGATCGAGGCCGTCCCCGGTTCCCAGCCGTAAATCCACGAACGCCAGGTCGAAGACCCGGCGATCCGCCTCGGCCCGCGCGTCGGAGTTGTTGCTGACGGCGATCACCCGGTGCCCCCGCGACTCCAGGCAGACCGCGAGCATCTTGCGGATGTTGGCCTCGTCGTCCACAACGAGGACGCTGAGAGGGGTTGATCCGTCGTCATGATTCCTTGTCATCGCCCCTCGCGCACGGCCGTTTCCCAAAGCGTTCGGTTCTTTCCGGGGGGTTCAACCATCGGGCCGGATGAAGCGGCATCGCCGCGCCGATCCACCGCGGCGGCGTCAAGGCCGATCCAACGACCGCCCCCCCGCACGCGACCGGCCGGATGCGCGATCGGCGAAGCGAGCCCGGATTCCGTGACCCGGAACCGGGTCAGCCGGCCGTCGGCGGCCGCCGTTCGATCCGCGGATCCCCGGAAACATTGGTGGCGGGCCGGATGGCGAGGCAGTCGTACACGACGCGGCCGCCCTGGTACGTGACCGCCCCCCGGCGCAAAACGCGCCACCCGCCGCCCTGAAACATGCCGTCGGATTCTATCTTCCCGATCAGGTCGTTTGCGGCATCGAGCCCCTCCCGGAGGCTCGGATTCTGGGTGAGGGCAATATGCTTCATCCCGGGCCCCGCGACAAGGGTGACGGGCTCGACGATCAGGTTTGAAAGATCGCGAAAGGCAACCGCCTCCGTGCTCGACTTGGCTTGCAGCCGGATCATCCGGGCCCGGGCATCCGGGCCGGCCGATTCCTTCGTCACGTCGATCAGGTCGAGCAGGTAGTTGCGGATATCGTTCAGATCTTTTACTTCCCGCAGTTTTTCAAGGCCGGGATAGGTTTCCAGCGCCTTGGCCAACATGGATACTTCGCGCAGATAGTGGTTTCGCTGGTTTTCCGGGACCAGATACATGACGATCAGCGTCACGGGCTTTTTATCCTGCGCCTGGTAATCGATCCCGGAGGGGCTCCATCCGATCACGCACATGAGATCCTCGTCGAAGGGAAGCCCGGCGTGGGGGCAGGCCCATCCCATGCCGAGGGCGGTGTTGGTGGCCTGCTCCCTCTTCATGATGTGCCCGACCACGTCCGTTCCGGCCGGGACTTCCGGAAAGGCCTCGATGATCAGCGCCAAAAACTGCAGGGCGTCGGTCTTTTCATTATCGGGCAATTCGAACAGTCGGCCTTCCTGCAAGGCATCCAACAGGGTATCCATGATCAATCCCCTCCATAGCGATTGAAGAACCAGGTTTTCACGATGTGGGTCAAGACGGCGTAGGTCGCAAGAAACGCCGCAATCCATGCCCAGTAGACCGCAGGCAATGGAACCATCCCCAGATCGCCGGCAAACGGCGAGTAGGGCAGCCACGCCCCGATGGCCATAATGAAAAGCGTGGTCATCGTCATGGGAAGCGATGCCCGGCTACCGAAGAAGGGCATCCGACGGGTACGGATGATGTGGACGATCAGCGTTTGCGTCAGCAGCGACTCCACGAACCATCCGGTCTGGAATAGTTTCGCCAGCGTCTCCTTTGGCACGGGCCCGGTCGCAACGTCGAGAAAGGCGCCGCAAGGGAAATAAAACCACATCACGGCAAACGTCGCGTAATCGAAAATGGAGCTGATCGGCCCGATGAAGACCA
Organism: Desulfobacterales bacterium; assembly: GCA_046706045.1. Classification (GTDB taxonomy): domain Bacteria; phylum Desulfobacterota; class Desulfobacteria; order Desulfobacterales; family JBDRRP01; genus JBJKPT01. Next base: position 2,186 of record JBJKPT010000376.1, on the reverse strand, counting down.
TGAACCGCTTGATGTTGTCGATGTTCCATTTGAGGGGCTTGGCGACCAGTTCCTCGTCCACCGTGTCCATCGGGATGCCGGTCTGCGAAAAATCGTAGAGCAGGTTGTTGGTGAGAATCTGCACCGGCCGCATGGGCAGAAACGGCAGAAGGTAGCTTGCGCCCACCACGCTGAACATGTTGCCGAAATTGGAACTCGCCCCCATGCGGATGTATTTGACGATGTTGGCAAAGACCCGGCGGCCTTCCATGATGCCTTCTTCCAGCACCAGCAGGCTCTTTTCAAGCAGAACGATGTCGGCGGACTCCTTGGCCACGTCCACCGCGGAATCCACGGAAATGCTCACATCGGCGGCTTTCAGCGCGGGCGCGTCATTGATGCCGTCCCCCATGAACCCCACCACGTGGCCGTTGCGGCGCAGGTCCCGGACAATCTCCTCCTTTTGCGCGGGAGAGAGCTTGACGAAAACATTGCCCTCTTTCACCGTTTGGGAAAACGCCTCGGGGGAAAGCCGCGAAAGCTCGGCCCCCGTGACCATCCGTTCCACCGCGAGGCCCACGTCGCGGCAGACCTTCTCGGTCACCAGGCCGTTGTCGCCGGTCAGGACCTTGACCTTGACCCCGGCGCCCGCAAGAAGCGCAAGCGCCTCGTTGGCCGTCGCCTTGGGCGGATCAAAAAAGGCGATATAGCCAAGCAAAATGAGTTCCGATTCATCCTGGACCGTGAACGTGGTCTTCTCCCGAGAGAACTCACGGTACGCGATGCCGAGGACCCGGAACCCGTCGCGGTTGAGTTCTTCGACTTCTTCGAAAAGGTCGCTGCGAATCATGTCGACCAGGGGGAACACCTCGTCATCGATCTGGTAGCGGCTGCAGCAGGAGTAGATTTCTTCCACCGCGCCCTTGCAGATCAGGACATGGTCCCCTTCATAGGCCACCACGACGGACATGCGCCGGCGCTGGAAATCAAAAGGCAATTCATCCACGAGCCGGCACTGTTCGGTATCCAGCTCGACGTATTCGAGAACGGCGCGGTCGATCAGGTTGCGCAATCCCGTCTGGAAATAACTGTTGAGATAGGCATGGTCGAGCACCTCTTCACTGGTGTGGCCGAGGATATCGACATGCCGTTCCAGGACCACCCGATCCTGGGTCAGGGTCCCGGTCTTGTCCGTGCAGAGGATGTCGATCGCTCCGAAGTTTTGAATGGACGGCAGGCGCTTGACGATGACCTTCTTTTTGGCCATGGTCAGCGCCCCTTTGGCCAGGTTGACGGTGACGATCATCGGCAGCATTTCAGGGGTCAGGCCGACCGCGATGGACAGTCCGAACAGCAGCGCGTCCAACCAGTTGCCCTTGGTCAGGCCCACGATGAAAAAAACCACGCAGACCATCACCACCATGAACCGGATCATCAGCCAGGTGAAGGAACGAACGCCCCGGTCGAAATTGGTTTCCTCGCGCGTGTCCGCCAGCCGCTCGGAGATGGCGCCGAACACGGTGCGGATGCCCGTGTTGACGACCAGCCCGCGGGCCGTGCCGCTGGTGACCGAGGTGCCGAAGAAGCATGCGTTGGGAAGTTCCATGGCCGGCGGCCCGGGAGCACCGGCGCTGGCCGCCGTCTTCTCGACGGGCATCGATTCACCCGTCAGCGCCGACTCGCTGACGAAAAAATCCTTGGTGGCGATCAGCCGAAGATCGGCCGGAACGATGGAGCCGGCCTGGAGAAGCACGACGTCGCCGGGAACGATCTCGGAAATCCTGACCTCCAGCGCCGCCCCGTCCCGCAGGACGAACGTTCGGGACTGGACGCGCTTGCCCAGGCCCTCCACGGCCAGGCTGGACCGGCGGTCGAGAATGTAGGACAGGCCGACGCTCAAGAGCACCATCGCGCCGACGATGACCGCGGATTTCAAATCGCCCATGAACGCCGAAACCACGGCGATCACCAGCAGCTGAACGACCAGCGGGCTTTTGCAGCGGTGAAACATGTCGGCCCAGAACCCCAGGCGCTTGAGATGGGTCAGCTCGTTGGGGCCGAAGGCGTCCAGGCGATCTTCCGCCTCCTTGGCATCGAGCCCCTGGAGCGTTGTCTTGAGCGCGTCGAGGGCCTCCGGAACGGGCGCTGTGCAAAGCCCGACCAGCCGTTGCTCATGATCGTTCAACCCGCGATGCGCGGATGATTGT
>JBJKPT010000375.1:0-1760 GCA_046706045.1 Desulfobacterales bacterium | reverse complement strand
CGACACTACCGTGCGGCATTTGATACCATTTATACTCATGTGGAGCGAATTCTTCCTCTGCTCTGAACATCCCTCATTTCGTGCCGGAGGTCGATGCCATGAGTTTTCGCCTGCCCTTTGACGGCATCTTCACGACGGCCCATTTCATTCACCCGGACGGAACCCTTGTCGAAAAGCCGGTGGAGGTGCGTCCCCTGGTTCGAGCCAATGACGCGCCCTGGGCCCGAAACGACCATACCGGTTACGAAGTGATGCTGGGCGATATGGCGACGTCCACCCCACCGGAGGACACGGCCCGGGCGGCCCGGCCGTTTTTCGCCGAATGACCCCGCCGGTTCACGGCCCGAAACGACCCGGCGGGGGGGACTCGACCATCACATTGCACTTCGATGCCGGGCTGGCGGATCTGCTCCGGGCAGATACACCCGGCTGCCCGTTTCGCTATGCCCTGGAGCGCAAAGCCTCCATCAAGGACATTGTGGAAGCCTGCGGGGTGCCGCACACCGAGGTCGGTGAGATTCGATGCGGAAACCGGTTTGTCGATTTCCTTCATGTCGCCGAGGCCGGAAACACGTATTCAATCGCCGGCATCGCGGCGCCCCTGGATGTGCTGCGGCCGAGCCTGCTGCGTCCCGAACCCTTCTCCCGACTGGGGTTTGTCGTGGACGTCAACGTGGCAAAGCTCGCCTCGTGGCTCCGACTTCTGGGTTTTGACACGGCCTATCGAAACGGCATCCAGGACGCGGAGATCGCCCGGTTGGCCGAAGTCGAAGAACGGATCGTCCTCACCCGGGATACGGCCCTGCTCAAACGACGCAGGGTCACCTTCGGCCACCTGGTGCGCGGCGTTTACCCCGATGATCAGCTACGTGAAATCCTCGATCTGTTCGGTCTGAACGGTCCTTTTCCCCTGTTTTCCCGGTGCCTGATCTGCAACCATCCCCTCGCGGTCATCGACAAGCGGCGGATCCTTGATCGGTTGGAGCCCAAGACAAAAAAATATTTTCACGCCTTCAAACACTGCCCGGCCTGCGACAAGATTTACTGGCGCGGGTCCCACCATGACGAAATGATGGCCCGGCTTCAAAAAATCGGCGTGACGGTGCCACCGGAGGTTTCGGCCGGTTAGGGGGTTATCGCGTTCAATCCTCCACGCGATGACCTTTTTTTGCGCGGGCACCCGGAGCCCTGTCCGAATTCCGGATCCGGAAAGCCAAATATTTGACGCCGTCGGATGCGTTCACCCCTCGGATGGGGTGCTTTAGGAGGGGTTTTTGCCTGGTTTGCCGTTGGCACGCTCCGTGCTTCTGATGGTTACCGCAGTCCATGGACCACACGACCGGCCATCGAAATGCTGTAGGCCGGCAATGGCTCCGCGCCGCAGAAAGGGAAATATTCATGGCAAATACGAATGGATCGGCGGACGATGAGAGGCGCGCCTATTTCCGGGTGGACGATGCACTGCCCCTCACCGTCCGCACGGTGGACCCGATCGGCATTGGACTTAAATCCAGAGTGATTCCAGGTTTTTGCGTCGGTCTGACCGGTTTTATCGGGGAAGAGGCCGTCGAAAGCGAGACCATTCCCCCGGCCCTTCTCGCCGTGCTCATGCAAATCGACAGCAAACTGAACCTGATTCTGGAAAAGCTTTTTCTGGCCGATTCGGAACTGGCCAACGTCGAGAGCCGAAACATATCGATCTCCGCCGCCGGCATCCGATTCAAAGCCTGGGAACCCTTGAATGCCGGCGACACGGTCGA
>JBJKPT010000374.1:0-5937 GCA_046706045.1 Desulfobacterales bacterium | reverse complement strand
GTGCACCAGTCGCGGAGCATCGCCCCGCGCACGGTACGGGTGGTGGAAAGCGGTCCCGGCGTCAGCAGGACATAAGGATTTTCAGGTAGTTTTTCCGTCTCCATTCGTTTTACTCCAGTCGGTTTTGGTCGCTGTCCCCGCATCGACTACCGATATGTTTTTTGCCGATGCAACGGCGCCCCGGCGGGCCGGGGCGGCGCCGCCGCTTTATTCCCCGGCGACCTCGGCGATGCTTTCGTCGAGAATGCCGATGGCCTTTTTTATTTCTTCTTCCGTAATGGTGAGCGGCGGGCTCAGCGAGATGCAGTTGCCCTGGGAGACCTTGAAACTCAGCCCCTTCGTGAGGCACTTGTACAGGATCCGCTCGGCCTCATCGGTTGCGGGTTCCTTGCTTTCCCGGTCGCGCACCAGTTCGATGCAGTAAAGCATGCCGATGCCGCGCACGTCTCCGATCAGTGCGTGCTTTTTTTCGAGTCGCGAGAGCGCCGCCAGGGTTTCCTTCCCGAGATCGGCGCTTTTCCGGACGAGGTCCTGGGTTTCCAGCACGTCGATGGCGGCGAGGCCCGCGGCGCAGGCAACGGGGTTTTTTTCATGGGTGTAATGGCCGAGTGCCCTGTCGCCGGCAACATCGAGACCCTTGCGGGCCACCATGGCCGCGAGCGGCAGAATCCCGCCTCCCAGGCCCTTTCCCAGAATGAGGATATCCGGAATCGCGTCGAAATGCTCGCAGGCGAACATTCGGCCCGTTCGGCCCAGGCAAACGGCGGTCTCGTCGAAGATCAACAGGGCGCCGTGACGATCGCAGGCTTCCCGTACCCGGCGCCAGTACCCCTCGGGCGGAATCGGGACGGTGGTCGAGCGGATCGGTTCGGCAATCACCGCCGCCACGTCCCCCTCTTTTTCCAACACGTACTCGATGTATCGGGCGCATTGGAGACCGCACCCGGCACAATTCCCTTCACGGTGCCAAAGACACCGATAGGGCTCGGCGGGAGGCACGTGTTCGGTCCCGGACAGAAGCGGGCCGATGCCGCTCCGGAAAAGGGCCTCTCCACCCACCGAGATGGCATCCAGGGAGGCGCCGTGGAACGCGCCCCACATGGAAATCGTCTTGAACCGCCCGGTGGCGATCCGGGCGAGCTTCAGGGCCATGCCCACGGCAAGGGTGCCGCCCGGGGCGAACAGTGTCTTTTCCAAGTCGCCCGGAGTGATTTCCGCAAGCTTTTTGGCCAGTGCGATGGCGGGAAGGTTCGTGAAGCGCCGCGGGCTGAAGGACAATCGGTCGAGTTGTTCTTTTACCGCCCGCACCACGTGGGGATTGCCGAATCCCACCTGGTGGACATTGTTGCCGTGAAAGTCCAGGTAGGCACGTCCCTGCATGTCCTCGATGAGGCTGCCGCGGCATCCCGAAAGGACATCCAGACACGGCGTGGAAAGGGACTGGTGCAGGAAATAGCGGGCATCCTCGGCAAGGAAAGTCAAGGTGTCCGGGGAAAGCTGCCCCCGTTGCCACCGTTCCCGGTGGGAAGACGCGTTGATGTCTCCTTCGGTGACATCGCACGCGTTGGGCAATGCCGTTTTGGATGTTTCCATGATTGCCGCCATCGCCTTTCAGCGGCGCCGGAGCGCCCCGGGGGTAGCGCCTTCTTTCAGAAGCGCTTCGATGTCATCCAGGAGTCCGGCGCAATGGCCGATGCTCTTCGCGACGAAATGGGCCCCGGCCTCGCGGAATCGGCTTTCAATTCCGGCGAGCCGGCCGGCCAGCTCGACCGGATCGAGCGCCATGACCTCTTTTTCCCTGAGACCCAGTTCGTTGCCGGTCATGGTCAGCCCGATGGTCCACATGCCGGCGTTCAACCCCTCTTGGATGTCGCTCACCGTGTCGCCGATTTTGACCATGGCCTCGAGCGGGTGCACCTTGAGATCGATGGCGTTGCGGTAGCACATCCAGGGGTAAGGACGGCCCGCGGGAACATCCGAAGCGCAGACCACGGCATCCGGAAGAAAACCTTTTTCCCGGGCCGCCGGGATGAGGAAGTCCATGATGGGCCGGGTGTAGCCCGTGCTCGACCCGATCTTGATGCCCCGCTCTCTAAGCAGCGTCTGGGTGGCGAGCAGGCCCGGAATCGGATCGCAGTGGCGGGCGGCGGTGGAGCTCATCAGGGGCTCGACTTCCCGGTAGAGGATTTCCACATCCCGTTCGGTCGGAAGGCGCTGATGGGCCGCGTGCCACTTTCCCGCCACCGAGTCCGCCCGGCACATGGCCCGGATGTGATCCTTCTTGTGAAGTCCCATGGGACGGCGGGCTTCGGCCACCGACACGTCGACGCCGTGAATCCCGAAGACCTCGATCAAGGCGGCGATCGGTCCAATGCAGCCGTAATCGATGGCCGTGCCGGCCCAGTCGAGGACCACCGCGCGGACGGGGCCGGTGTAGGCGACATTGCGAATGAAGATTTCCATCGGATCCACTCCTTTTTAGTCGGTTCCGGGATGACGGGGTCCGTGCCGGCCGATACGATTCAAGACCAGCAGCGTGGACACGGTGGCGAAAAGAAGCAGCACGCTCACGGCCGCTCCGGAAAAGATCGAGCCCCGATCGGTCAGGGCGTAAATGTCGACGGGTGCCGTGACCCAGCCGGGCGGATAAACCATGATGGTGGCGCCCAACTCGCCCATGGAAAAGGCGAAGCCGAGGCTTGCGGCCGCCGCAATGTAGGGACGCAACAACGGAAGGGTGATGCGGCGCATGATGGTCGATGGGGTTCCTCCAAGGCTTGCGGCGACCTGTTCGTAGTCCTCGGGCAGGCGCGCGAGCCCCGCACGAATGCAGTTGTAGGCGTACGACGTGATCAAAATGATATGCGCCATGATGACCAGCGCCGGCGTGCCGTTGAGAAGGATGGGCGGACGGCTGAAGGTGACCAATAAGGAGAGTCCCACCGTGACGGTGGGCAGCGCGATGGGCAGGATGTAGATCCCGTCCATGAGCCGGCGCGCCGGCCCCTGCAGACGCCGGGACGCCAATGCGCCCCAGGTGCCGATGGCGAGGGAGCCGAGGGTGGCCACGGCGGCGGTGACAAGGCTGGTCAGCAGGGCCCGGCCCCGTGAGTCCTGGAGGGCGCCCAAGAGGTGCTCCATTCCCCATTGGCTCACGAAGGCGCCGTTCCACTGACGGGCCACGGCGGAAAGGAGCAGGATGAGCAGCGGCAGCCCGTAGAAGACGGCGGCGAGCAGGCCGAAGGCGGCCCAGGCCAATCGGCGGGCGGTGTCAGAATAAAACAGCATCGTCCCGACTCAGGCGCCTTGAGGACGCGCGATAGAGGCCGTAGAGACCCAGGGAGAGCACGATGCTGATGACGGCAATCGCGCTCGCCTGGGCGTAGTGGAATTCCTGAATCGCCTTGCCGTAGATCAGCATCGGAAGGGTGATCACCCCCTTGGCCCCCAGATAGAAAATGATGCCGAACTCGTTCAAGGTGAGCATCAGGCAGAGGCTGCCGCCGGCCAGAAGGGCGGGCAGCGCCGCCGGGGCGATGATCTCCCGGAGCACCCGGCCCGGCCCGGCGCCGAGGCAGAGGGCGACTTCGATCTGGGAACGCTCGATGGTGCTGAAGGCGGCCAGCAGCGGTCTCATGACGAAGGGGGTGTAGAAGGTCGTTTCCGCCAGGATGACCCCGGTGGTCGTATAAAGAAAGTTCACCGGCGGGGTTTGCGTTTGAAGCATCTGCATCAGGGCGCCGTTGACGATGCCGGCCGCCCCGTAGATGAAGGTGAGGGAAAGGGCCACCAGAAAAGTGGGATAGGCGAGGAAGACGTCGATGAACCGGCCGATGGCCTCGGCTCCGGGAAACGGCGCAAAGGTCAGCAGCACGGCGAGAATGCTTCCCAAAACGAGACAGCCAAGGGTCGACAGGACACCGATTTCAAGGGTGTGGCCCAACGCGGCGCGGAAAATCGGCATCCGGAGCACCTCAAGGTAGATCGTTCCCCCGCCGGCGAAGGACTGGACCACCATCTCGAAAAGAGGAAAGAAGAAGATCAGCCCCAGCAGGAGAAGCGGCGGAGCGGTCCACGCCGCGCGGCCGAACCGTGGGCTCCGCCGAACGGCGGACGGCGTCAGGCAGGGCATCGATCCTCGCGGGGCAGCAGCCACGCGGCCGCGGCCGGAAAGAACAAGGCGGCGTGGCTTCCCGCAGGGGGTGGTGGCTGGGATGCATTGGCTTCCATGTAAAACGGTTGTCCTTCGACCTCGAGATGAACCCGGTAGTGGGATCCCTTCCATAGGCTTTCCACCACCACGCCGTGAAGACGGTTGGCCGGGGTCTCCCCCTGGGGGTCCGGCCGGAGGCTCACCTGGTGTGGCCGCAGGCACAGCCACCAGGCGTTGGGCCGGTCGATCCCGCCGTTGGGCCGGTGGACGCAAAGGGTTTGGCGGCCGAGCCGGACCTGGACCGACCCGTTCGGGAGCGCGGCCGCGGCCAGCTCCACCCGGAGCAGGTTGGTTTGACCGAGGAACTCCGCGGCGAACCGGTTGGGCGGTCGGTCGTAGAGGCGTTGAGGGGTGTCGATGGCCAGGAGCCGGCCGTCGCGAAGGAGCCCCACCCGGTCCGCCAGAGCGAGTGCTTCGGCCTGGTCGTGGGTGACGAAAAGCATGGTCAGCCCGGTGAGCTTCCGGTGGAGCCGGATCAGCTCCCCCAGCATTTCCCGGCGAAGGGGGGCGTCCAGGGCCGAAAGCGGCTCATCCATCAGCAGCACGTCGGGGCGGATCGCGAGGGCACGGGCCAGGGCGATGCGTTGCTGCTGGCCTCCGGAAAGTTCATGGGGCAGGCGTTTGGCGTACCCGCCCATGCCGACCAGCTCAAGGTGTTCGTCGACGGCCGACCGGATCGCGGCGGTGCGTTCCCCCCGGGCCCGGAGGCCGAAGGAGACGTTCTCGGCGACGCTCATGTGGGGAAAGAGGGCGTAATTCTGCACGACGATCCCGAACCCCCGACGCTGGGGCGGCAGCGTGGAGATGTCCCGGCCGTGGATGATGATCCGGCCGCGGTCAATGGGCGTGAATCCGGCCAGGGCGCGCAGGATCGTCGTTTTCCCGGAACCGGAAGGTCCCAGCAGGGCCAAGGCCTCGCCGGTGTGGAGCTCGAGGTTGAAATCGACCAGCGCGAGTTGCTTGCCGTAGTGCACATCCACCGATTCAAAGCGGATATGGGGATGTCGGGTCGGAATCGCATCGCTCCAGCCGGCGGCGGGTTCCGCCGCCGGCATTTTGAGGGCTTGGGCGGGCATCGCGATCAGCTCCCGGTGACCTGTTGCCAGCGGGTGACGTCCTCGCTCAAATGATCCAGGATGTTGTTCCAATCGGGGGTCCAGATGGTGACCCCGTCCATGATCCGCTTCAACTCCCGGTAGCTGGCGTCGGTGGGGTGGATGTCGCGGCGGGCGGGAAAACCGCGGGCCAGGGAGGAGATCCGGTCCTGGGCCCACTTGCTCAGGAGAAACGCGATGAGCTTGCGCGCCTCCCGGGGATGGGGGCAATTCTTGACCACGGCCACGTCGTAGGGAAGGGCGAAGGTGTAGCGCTTGCCGTCCGGGGCCTTGGGGAAAAAGATGCCGATGTTGGGATAGGAGCGCATCTGGGCGTAGTTCATCTGCACGTCGCCGTTGGCGACCGAGATCTCGCCTTTGTTGACCAGGGCGGCCAGCCGTCCCGTGGACGAGGAGGGCCCGACGTTGTTTTGCTGCAGCTTTTTCAGGTAGTCGAAGCCGGCATCCCGGCTGCCGAAGACATGAAACGAAAGGAGCATCACGCCGGTGCCGTCACCGGCCTGTCCCGGGGTGGAATATTGCAGGCGCTGCTTGAAGCGGTCGGAGAGCAGGTCGTCGAAGGTCGCCGGCGCCTCCGGCAGGATCTTCCGGTTGTAGATCATGCAGAGG
>JBJKPT010000373.1:0-4731 GCA_046706045.1 Desulfobacterales bacterium | reverse complement strand
TCTCTGTGCCGGCCCGCAGATCCCCGAAGACATCCTGCCGGCCACCCATCGCCATCTGGCCGATGCCCTGCTGGCCGATGCCGACGGCGTGGCCTTCGCCCCCAACACGGCCCGGCCGGCCGCGCCGGTCGCCGATGTCCCCGGCCCCGCGGCCCCGGCACGGCCCGCCGCGTCCCGGGAACCGGAACGCCACGGGGCGTTCATGGCCAACATGAATTCGGACATCTTTCACCGGCCCGATTGCAAATGGACCAAGATGATCAAACCCGGAAACCGGGTGACCTTCGTGAGCGTCGAGGACGCCGTGGCCAAGGGATTCAACCCCTGCCGTTACTGCCGGCCGAGACCGGCGGCGAGCCCGCGAACCCCTCGCCGCGGGGCCGTCGGCGCCTACCAGCGGGTTGCGGGGCTTTGACATCATGAGCGTCGAAAACGCCAATCGGAACAGCAACGTCATCCACTTCAACAGGGAGCAGGCCACGCGAAGCCGGATCCGGAATCCGCGCGGGTCCGCCCGGCCCCTCGGCACCCGGGTGATCGCCGTCACCAGCGGCAAGGGCGGGGTGGGAAAGACCAATCTCGTGGCCAACCTCGCCTATGCTTTCGGCACCCGCGGCAAACGGTCCCTGATCGTGGATGCCGATTTGGGGCTTGGAAACATCGACGTGCTCCTTGGAAAGGCCCCGCGCTACAACATTTCCCATGTCATCCGGGGAGAAAAGGACATCGCCGACGTGCTGATCGAGGGGCCCGGCAACAGCATCGTCCTGCCGGCATCCTCGGGCATCCAGGAGTTGACGGCATTGGACGCCCAGCAGCGTATCCGGTTGATCAACGCCCTGGATCACCTGATGGCCGGGATCGATATCCTGCTCATCGACACCGGGGCCGGCATTTCCACCAACGTGATGTATTTCAATGTGAGCGCCCGGGAAGTGCTCGTGGTCGTCACCCCCGAGCCGACCGCGATCACCGATGCCTATGCATTGATGAAGGTGATGTCCGTGCAATACGACGAACACCGGTTTCAACTGGTGGTCAACATGGCCGCCAATGCGGCCGAAGCCGATGAGGTGAACCGTCAGCTGCAACGCGTGGTCCGACGATTTCTCGATATCCGTATCGACTACCTGGGGTTCGTTCCCCAGGATGCGGACCTGGCGCGGAGCGTCCGGCGACAGAAACTGGTCAGCGAACTCTTTCCCGAAGCCGAATCCAGCCGGCATCTCGACGCCCTGGCCGGCCGGCTGCTTTCCCGGAGCGCCCCGGCCTTGCCGGCCGGCTACGGCAGCCATTTCTGGAAATACCTGATTCAGGAAAAATTTTGCCGGCAGGGAGTCATCCGGGCGGATCTCGAGTAGCGCCCGAAACCGGGAAACGGCCTTTTCGATAGAGGAATCATCCGAAATGAAACCGAATCCATCGATGCAGGAAAGCAAACCGACGCGCGACGAACTCATCGAAATGTACCTGCCGCACGTCAAACGGATCGTCCATCGCATCGCCGTCCACCTGCCCCCTCACGTGGAGATCGATGACCTGATCCACGTGGGGGTGATCGGGCTGATGCAGGCCATCGACCGATACGACGAGAGCCGGGAAAACGCGTTCATGACCTACGCGGTGTTTCGCATCAAAGGAGCGGTCTTGAGCGAGCTCCGGTCCAGGGATTTCCTGACGCGCTCCAACCGCAAAAAAGTCCGGGAAATGGATCGGGCCTATGTTCATCTCGAACAGCTGCTCGGCCGGACCCCTACCGACGATGAGCTGGCCGAATCGATGAACACCGATCTGGAGGAGGTTCACGACATCAAAAACATGTCGTGCATCTCGTTTGTCAGTTACGAAGAGATGGGGGTCTCCTCGGAAGAGGACCGCCGCAACATCCTCAATGCCCTGATCCACGAGCAGGCCGACGACGCGTTGACCATGACCCGGATCAAGGAGCTGAAAAACGGCATCGCCGGGGCGATATCAATGCTTCCAGAAAAAGAAAAATTAGTGATTTCATTATATTATATGGATGAGCTGACCATGAAGGAGGCCGGGAAGGTGCTCAATATCACCGAGTCCCGGGTATCCCAGATCCACAGCCAGGCCATCCTTCGGCTGCGTGCATCCCTGGTCAAGCAGGGGTTGATCTGACCCGTCGCCCGGCCGGCATCACCGCCAACCGACCGACACGATCGAAAAAAAATCCGCGAGGCAACCGACATGACCCCCATTACCTTTCATCTTGTGGAAACCCTCACCGATCTAGTGACCCTGGCCCTTTGCGCGGGTTCGGTCGCTGTTTGGGTGCGGGTCCGGCGCACGGCACGGGCGCTTCGGCGGGTACGGACGCCCTTTGATGCCGAGGTATCGTCGCAACGGACCCGGCAACGCGCCGATTCGGCCCTTCGGGTCATCGCCGCCGCCGTGGACCGTGAACGGCAACGGCTCCTCGAGGAATCGCCCGGTGATCACCGTCTTGCCGAGCCCATGGCCGAGCCGCCCTTGCATCCCCTGCCCGAGATCAATGTTTCCGTCGTGCCCCCGGATCGGCGCGAAGACGTCGATCCTTACGCCGCCGTTTTCAGAATGGCCGAAGCCGGACTGCCGCCGGCCCGGATCGCCCAAACCACGGAGCTATCGCCGGCGGCCGTCGACCTGGTGCTCAAGCTGAGAAACCGCAGGCGGCGCTCGGCGTAGGATTAAGGATTAAGGATGACCAATGACGAATGACCAATACCCAAGGAAGATCCTGCCCGTTAACGGAAAAAAATACACCTCGATCGAACCCGGTGTCACCCCGGAATTTTTTGAACCGATTGAAATTGCATTGGATTCGATTAGACCGGAAGAAAACCAAGCGGTGGTATGCATATTGCAGAAGTTGCTTGGCGAGACCGATTTCGATTCGTCTCGGGAAACATGAAAAGCGACCCCCGCGCCAGAATGGAAACGCCATGACCGAAGCCATCTATACCGCCGGTACCGGAGCCGAAGCCGAACAGCAACGCCTGGACATCCTCGCCAACAACCTCGCCAACGTCCAGACGGCCGGGTACAAGGCGGACAGGGTCCTGTTTCGGTCCTATCTTCCCGCCGCCCAGACGGCCGCCGCCGGCAGCCCCGGCACCGATGAAAGCCTGCCGGACAACTACCACGTGGCATTTGCCGGGACCCGAACCGATTTTTCCCAGGGCTCGATCCATTCCACGGGCAATCCCCTGGACATGGCCATCAACGGTGCGGGATTTTTCACGGTACAGACCTCAAACGGTCCGGCCTATACCCGCAACGGCGAGTTCACCCGGAACGCCAATGGGGACCTGGTCACCTCCGACGGGGATCCCGTCCTTGGCCAGCGAGGACCCATCCGCATCGACGGCTCCCGGGTGAACGTCGACAGCAAAGGGGTGGTTTCGGTCGACGGGGCGACGGTGGACACCCTGGCCGTGGTCGGTTTCGCCAATCCGGAGCAGCTGAAAAAGATCGGCGGCTCGTTGTTTTCCGCTCCCGCCGGCATCTCCCCGGTCGACTTCCCCAAAGAGTCCACCGTGTCTCAGGGCGTCATCGAAGAATCCAACGTCAATGCCGTTTCCATGATGGTCGAGATGATCGACACCCTGCGTGGATACGAGGCCTATGAAAAGGCCATCCAGTCCGTGGATCAAAACGATTCCCAGGCCATCGGCGACGTGGGCGCACCCACCTCCTAGCCGGCGGCCGTTTTCGGAAAGGAACCTGTCATGATTCGAAGTCTTTGGACCGCAGCCACGGGCATGAAAGCCCAGGAACTCAACGTGGACGTCATCGCCAACAACCTGGCCAACGTGAGCACGACCGGGTTCAAGAGCGGCACGGCCGAATTTCAGGACCTCATGTACGAGACCCTGCGCCAGACGGGCAGTGCCGTCACCGCCAACACGCTTTTGCCCGTCGGCATCCAGATCGGCCACGGCACCCGGCCGGTGGCCGTGATGCCCGACCTGTCCGAGGGCAACCTGCAACAAACCAACAATCAGCTCGACCTGGCCATCCAGGGCCAGGGCTATTTCCAGATCCTGCGGCCCGACGGCACCACCGCCTATACCCGTGCGGGCAATTTCAAGCTCGACGGCACGGGTCGCATCGTCACCTCCGACGGGAATCCGCTCCAACCGGAGTTGACCATCCCCACCGATGCCACGTCCATTTCCGTGGGGGTTGACGGCACGGTCTCGGTGCTTGAGGCAGGACAGGCCGCACCCACGGAAATCGGCACCCTGACCATGGCGCGATTCATCAATCCCGCAGGATTGGATAACATCGGCGGGAACCTGCTTACCGAAACCCAGACCTCGGGGACGCCGATCACGGGCACGGCCGGCCAGACCGGCTTTGGCACCATTTCCCAGGGCTACCTGGAGAGCTCCAACGTCAACGTCGTCGAGGAGATGGTCAAGATGATCGCGGCCCAGCGGGCCTACGAAATCAACAGCAAGACCATCCAGACCGCGGACCAGATGCTTCAGATGGCCGACCAAATCAAACAATAACCCGGAAAATCCCGCCATGAAAACGTCCTCTCCGATCCAAGCCGCCGGTCGCCTCGGTCGGCTTGTCCTGTTCGGCGCGCTCTTCGCGATGGCCCATGCCGTGGCTGCCGGCGCCGAGATGCCGGTGTCGGTGACGGTGGCCCCCAAGTCCTATGTGGACGGGCTGGTGTTTCTTGTCTCCCAGATCGCCGTCGTCACGGGCCGGGAC
>JBJKPT010000372.1:0-5082 GCA_046706045.1 Desulfobacterales bacterium | reverse complement strand
CGCCGCTCCAGCGCAGCTTTGATTTGAGAAGATCGTAATAGCCGGTTTTCGACAGGGTGATCATCCGCACCGGGTGCTCGCTTTTAGAGATTTCGATGGCGTCTTCTTCGTTGATGGGGATACCGGTCTGCCCGTCCATCGTCAGCATGATGTCGGCGCTCGGTTTGGCCATACGAAGCCGGATGCAGACGCTGTCGGGCACGATCAGGGGGCGGTTGGTCAGGGTAAACGGGCAGATCGGTGTGAGCAGGATGCCGGCAACGGCCGGATGCAGAATCGGGCCGCCGGCAGCCAGGGAATAGGCCGTCGATCCGGTGGGGGTGGCTACGATCAGCCCGTCGGCGCGAAACGTGGTCAGATAGTGCTCGTCAATGAAGGTTTCGATGTCGGCGAGCCGAGCGAGGGCCCCCTTGTTGAGCACCACATCGTTTAAGACGGTTTCCTGGCCGCGGGGGACATCGTTTCGCGTCACCCGAACCGAAAGCCGGATGCGCGGAGAAATGGAAAACCGGCCGGCCAGCACCGCGGAGACGGCATCGTAGAGGTCGTCCTCAGCGGTCTCGGCCAAAAAACCGACCTCGCCGAATTTGATCCCCATGACCGGCACCGGTCGATCGCCGATCCATCGCACGGCGCTCAGAAACGTGCCGTCGCCGCCCAGCACAAAGACCGCATCCGGATCCGGTACGTGCTGGTCGGCCGAAGGGGCTTGCAATCCGGACGGCAGGAGCAGGCTCCGGATGCGGGTGACGTTGATGCCGCGCGCCTTCAACCAGGCCGTCAACCGGTCGGCGGTGCATTCGGCTTCGTTATCAATTTTGACAAAAAGCCCCACGTGGTTCACTGCCGCTCCCCCTGATCCGGCATGCCCATCCCGGATTCACCGTTCGATACGCTCCCATAGCGATTCCCAAGGCCCGAGGCAAGGCCAAAGAGGTCAATCCAGTCGTCATGACGGTGTTTGCCGTTCATGGGTATCCTTTTTAACAGAAAATATTTGACATGGCCAATTGATGTTCTTATTAAAGAATGAGTCGAAATTATTGAAAGAGCAGCGTTCATTTTTTATTGACGCGTGGACTTCCGCGGGATGGGTGTTACCGACGATATCTCGGCGTTGCACATCGGTCAAAAGATTCGGAACTTGCGCCAGCACAAGGAACTGACGCTGAAGGACGTCTCTGAACGTACGGGACTCTCCAAACCGCTTCTTTCCCAGATCGAAAACAACCTCTGCGCACCGCCCATCGCAACCCTCCTCAAGATCTCGAATGCCTTAAGCGTGCGGATCGGGTATTTTTTCCAGGATTATGTTACGGATGAACGGATTTCCGTCGTCCGCGCGGCAGACCGCGACACGGTGAACCCGCCCAATCGCAACCGCAGGGACAGCCGGGGTGGCTACCGCTACGAAGCCCTGGGGGGCTCCATAACCGACCGGAACATGGAGCCGTTTCTCATCGACATCGAGCCTCGGCCCCCGGAGAAAATGATCTTCTACCAGAATCAAGGAGAGGAATTTTTCTACGTTCTCGAAGGCCGGCTGGAGTTCCGCGCCGGTGACCGGGTAATCACCCTTGATGTTGCCGACAGCATCTACTTTGATTCGAGCATCACCCATGCCCTGAGGGGTCTCGGTTCGTCTCCGACAAAGGCGATCGGGGTGATCTACGCGCCCGAATGATCCGGGATTCATGCGGGATGTGCTTCGCGATAGTTAATGCGCGTGGATTCGGTGCTTTGAAAAAAATGCATCTCATTGAAAGAGAACCGTTTTTCTCCGCGTTCGGTGAGGCAATCGCCCCACTTCACCCATAAAGGCAAGAAAGGAGAGGGAACATGAAGAAGGGCATTATCGGTTTACTTATCACGGCCTGCTGTATCATGTTGTTTTCATTCACGGCGATGGCGGCCGAAGCCGTTCGAATCGGGTCCCTGGTTCCCACCACAGGCGATTTGGCGGCCATGGGCCCTCCGTGCAACAACGGGGCGTTGCTGGCGGCAGATGACATCAATGCTGCCGGCGGTGTATTGGGACACAAGATCGAAATCATTCAGCGGGACACGCAAACCAATCCAACGGCGGCCGTCGATGCCGCTAAAAAGCTGGTGGACATCGATCATGTCGTGGGCATCATGGGCGCCCTGTCTTCAGGGGTTACGATTCCGGTGGCGATGTCCGTATCCGTCCCGAGCCACATCGTGCAGATCTCCCCGGCGTCGACGTCGGAAAAGATTACCACGCTCAATGATAACGACTACCTCTACCGGACCGTGGCCATGGATGCGCTCCAGGCACCGGCGCTTGCCCGGGTTTTGGCCAAGGACAGGCATTTCAAAAGGGTTTCCATTGTTTACGTGAACAACGATTACGGTGAAGGACTGGCCAAAGGGGTGGAAGCTGCCTTTGAAAAACTCGGTGGGCATGTGACCGCGATGGTCCCCTACGACAAAAAGCAGGCGTCTTATCGGGGCGAGGCGGACAAAGCCGTTAACGGCAACCCCCAGGCGGTGGTGATGATTGCCTATCCAGAGTTCGGCAGCATGATCATGCGCGAGATCATCGAGACGGGATACAAAGGAAAGTTCGCCTATGCCGACGGCATGAAGGCCCCTGAAGTGGCCCAGAATGTGGGCAACCAGTACGTGAACAACACGTATGGCACGGTGGCCGCCAACTCGAATCAGAAATTGGCCAAATGGTTCCAAAAACATTACCAAGCCAAATTCGGGGAGATGCCGCCCAAACCCTATATCGATACCGCCTATGATGCCGTTGTGGTGATGGCGTTGGCCATGGCCAAGGGCGGGGCGGTGACTTCCGATGCGATTTACAAAAATCTGCGGGCCGTTGCCGATCCGCCGGGCATCAAGGTGTATCCGTGGAATCTGCGCAAGGCCTTCAGGCTGATCAAGGAGGGCAAGAAGATCAATTACGAGGGGGCCTCCGGAAGCTGTGATTTCAATAAGTACGGCGATGTCCCCGGGAGTTTCGAAGTGTGGAAATTCTCCAATGGCAACATCAAGACCGTGAAGTATATGACGATCAAGTAAGCGCGGCATTCCCGAGGGAATGATGAAAAAGAAAAAGGCCGTCTCCCGAAGGTGGAGGCGGTTTTTTTTCTATCCAATGTTTATCCTAAGTACAGGCAATTCTGCGTGAGTTCAAGGCGGATGGAAGATTGGAACCGCAGGAATAGTGCGGCTATTTCGAGGATTCCCATCGATCGGCCAACGAAGAAATCGCGGAAAAGGGCCATTCTGGGATGGATCTATTCTTGCGCTTTTTTGGCCTCGCGCAATATGTTCTTTCGGCCAAGGATCCCCTCCGGCCTGACGATGAGAACGACCTCGAGCAATACGGCGATCACAATGACCCGCAACGCGCCAGCCTTTGCCGCGTATTCGACCGGCACGATATTGCTGATCATGCCGGTGAACGACCAAAGCCCCCAAATGACAAGCGCCCCGAGCAGTGCCCCTTTATTGCTTCCGCTGCCGCCTACGATGAGCATCACCCAGACGAGGAATGTGGCGGTCATGGGGACGAAGACCTCCGGGCTGATGAATTGGATGAAATGGGCGTATAGGGCGCCGGCCATGCCCATGATCATGGATCCGAGCACCAACGATTCCATCTTGTAGCGAAAGACATTCTTGCCCATGGCCATGGCCACGGTTTCGTCCTCGCCAATGGCTTTCAACACCCGCCCCCAAGGAGATTTCAGTGCCTTTCGAATGCCGAAATAACAGCCGCCCACGAAGACCAACATCATCACCAGGTAGAATACGTTGTAATTAAAGCCGACATAACGGTAAAAGGGTCGGGGAATGTTGCTCACCCCTCTTACGCCGTTCGCCAGCCATGCTTCGTTTTGAAAAAACAGACGGATGCTTTCGGCAATGCCGATGGTGGCAATCGCCAGGTAATCCTCTTGTAACCTCAACGTGGGAATCCCGATGAGAAAGGCGATCAACCCGCTCAACAGGACCGCGACTGCCAATGCGGGAAGAAATGGCACATTGAAACCGCCGACGCGACCCGGGTCCGGAGGTGTGGTGAGAACGGCGGAGGTGTATGCGCCAATGGCAAAAAAGCCGGCGATGCCAATGTTGAACAGCTTGGTGTATCCCCACTGGATGTTCAACCCCAGGCTGAGCAGGCCGTAAATCGAAACGATCACCAAGAAAAATACCAGATAGGCAACGATTCCGCTTAAATCCATCGCTTGGACACTCCAAAGACGCCTTCGGGGCGAATCAGCAGGACGAGAATCATGATGATAAAGGCCACGGCAGGTTTATACGCCGTGGAGATAAATCCGGTCGAAAACTCCTCGGCAATACCGATGATCAGCCCACCGGCCATGGCGCCATAGGGCGAGCCAATGCCTCCCAGGATGACTGCGGCAAAGAGCGGCAGCAGCAATTCCCAGCCGATGGTCGGGCGCAGACCGTTTTCCATGCCGAGCATGATGCCGCCGATGACGGCCAATACCGTCCCCACGCTCCATGTCCACATGATGATGCGTTGGGTGTCGATCCCCACGACCTCGGCCAAATCCATGTTGTCCGAAGAGGCGCGCATGGCCTTGCCGATTTTGGTCTTTTTTAAAAACAGATGCACCAGCACAATGATCACTGCGGTGAAAACGACAACGCCGATATCCGTACTGTTGAGGCGAACCCCCGGAAGGATGGGACGGGATATTTCAATGGCGTGCGAGTAGTAGGCAAGATCGGGGCCCCAGAAGAGCAGGATGATGTTGCGCAGAAAGAGCGCCACCCCCACCGAAGCGATGAGCAGGATGATGGGACCGGTCTTACGGAACAGCAAATAGAGATACCGATCGATGAGCAGGGCAATGACGACCGACAGGACAATCGACAGCGCAATCGCGAAAGGCAAGGGCAGCCGCATGTCATAAAAGAGCAACACGAGATAGGCCCCGAGGCTCATGGTGTCGCCATGCGCGAAATTGGCAAATTTGAGGATGCCGTAGACCAAGGTCAATCCAATCGCCCCGAGAGCGATGATGGAACCGAAAACAATACCATTCGCGAGCAGTTGCAACATTGGCG
>JBJKPT010000371.1:0-6171 GCA_046706045.1 Desulfobacterales bacterium | reverse complement strand
ATGTCGGCTCCCGGGTCGAGCTAAACGCGACGGGAAGTCGCGCCGAAATCATCTCCCGGGCCATCACCGCAGGGGGTTCCATCATCGCCCGGGGGGCTCTTTTGGGCAACGCCCCCGGCATAAAAGCGCACCTGGAATGCAAGGGCCTGATCTTGAACAACGGGCTGATGCATGCCATCCCGGAGCTCTCCGCAACGGTGCCGGGGGTGGAAATGTCCCACGAGGCGGCCGTCGGCAAGATCGACCGCCGTGAGATCGATTACCTGATGGCCCGCGGGCTGGACGAGGACGAGGCCGTTTCCACCATCGTCCGCGGCTTTCTCAATGTGGAGATCGAGGGACTGCCCCCATCGTTACAGGCCCGGCTGGAGCAGGCCGTTGCCGATACCCAGAAGGACATGATGTAGCCCATGGAATATCAACAGGTCGCTTGCGATATCTCCTTTTCCGAGAAAGTACGGCTCTTTTCCCACGATTACCTGCGCTGTTGCCTCTACATTGCCGGGTTTACGAGCTCGAAACACCTGTTTACCAAGATGCTGTTTTCGAAGTTGATTTCGACCTCCCAGGTCCTGGAGGACTTTCTCGATTTTCACGGCGCCAAGAACAACACCAACTGGTATTTTTACCGGGAACTCACGGCGGCGGTTCGGCATCTGAGCCTGGGCGGGTATTCCCTGAGCCACATCGCCAACCGGCTGGTGTTTTACGAACTCGAGGATGCGGCCGAATTCGAGGCCGAGGGGATGCGGACGCTTTATTTCCTGCGCCGCTCCCTGATGCGGCTTACCCCGGTGATCATCGATGAGGCCAAGCGGCTGGGCATTCCGATCCCCGAGGACCGTTACGACGGCAGTGACTTCCCGGGGGTGGCCACCAGCGAAATGCTGGAATACGACATCGACGATATCGACAAGGACATCCAGAAGCGCAACATCGTCAACATCGCCAGCGAATTTCTCGGCATCGTCCGGAATTTCGACGAGATCGGATTCTTCGAGCCCTACGGCAAGGAGGCGCTGCTCGCCCTGGTCCCGGAAAAGGTCGGCGAAGTGGAGATCCGGCGTTTCGAGATGCAGCTGCACAACCTTCAGTCGACCTTTGATTCCTACGTGATCCACGGCGGGTACCGGTTCGGCAACCGCATGCTCAAACAGCTGCGGGGTCATTTCAGCGTCGCCTTCCACCTGTTGCAGATGGTCGGCCGGCTGCTGCATTTTTACGAGCGGCACCTGGCCGACGTCGGCTACAAAAACATCAACAAGCAGGTGGGCGACCGGTTGGCTGCCCTGGTCGATCCCCTGACCCTGCTGGACCGGACCATCAACTACGGTCTCTACTACGTCTGCCATTACCTCAACGCCGGTCGGCAGCTCGCCCAGACCATCCTCAACGAAAACATCGAGCGGGGGCGCATCACCGTGGGAATCCCGGTCAAGCTCGGATTTCACAGCCGTCCGAGTCTTTTGGTGGCGAAGATCGTTCAACACTACGGCGGGGCCGTGGAACTGGTGGTGGGCTCGGACCGCTTCGATGCGAGCAGCGTCCTGGACATCCAGTGGGCCGGCGGCAAGATCCACAAGGAGGATATCGCCCAGGTCGTCTTCGAAGGCGACAGCCGCGCCCTTCAGGACATTGAAATCCTGGCCGGCGTCAACTACGGCGAAGACACCATGGGAAAGGGGATCCCGCTGCCCAAGGCGCTTCAGTACCTTCGCTAGTGTCCATCAAAAACCCGCGATCCGAAAAGGCATGCGAATGAACTGGGCCGTTATCGTCGCCGCCGGAAAAGGGGTTCGCATGGGCATGGATCGGCCCAAACAGTTCCTCTCCATGGGCCGCCGGCCCATTGTCTTTCACACCCTGCGGGCATTTTCCAACAGCGCATCCATCGACGAAATCGTTCTCGTGGTGCCGGACACCGAATTCGATTATTGCCGCCGCCAGGTGATCGCCCCCCTCGGCGCCCGTCCGCCCATCCGGCTGGTGGCCGGCGGCCCCCGGCGACAGGATTCGGTGTACAACGGCCTGGCGGCGATTGCGGGCGAGGCGGCCCCCGACGACCTGGTGGCCATTCACGACGGGGTCCGGCCCTTTGTCGATTCCGCCCTGATCGATCGCTGTCTGAACGTTGCCGCGGCCCATGGCGCGTGCGTCGCCGCCGTTCCGGTGGCCGATACCATCAAACGCGTCGAAACGCCGGCCGGCGGCGGCCTGCCGGTCATTTCGGCCACCGTGAAGCGTAGCGGGCTCTGGCTTGCCCAGACCCCCCAGACCTTTCGTTTCGGGCTGATCTTCAACGCCCATTGCCGGGTCCGGCAAACCGGTGCCGAAGAAACCGACGATGCGGCCGTGGCCGAATCCTGCGGCACGGCGATCGTCGTGACCGAAGGCAGTCGCCTGAACATCAAGATCACCACCGCCGAGGACCTCACCTTCGCCGCGGCCTTGAGCCTTGAACGCGATGGATTGCCCCCCCGGTGAGCGGTTTCGGCAAGTGAACGCAGTTGCCGTGCCCCGGTCGCCACGACATTGTTTTGTTGCCTATCCGGCGGGGGGCGCCGCATCCTTTCCGTTTTTCGCGGGCGCGGGTTGCGCCGGCCCCGGTTTCTTCGGTTCCGATGTTTTCGGCCCGGGCGCCGGCGGCGGGGTCTTCTGCGGGAGGGGATAGGCGCAGGCGCAACGGAAGCCGATCAGGAAACTGCTGTAACCGGGCGGGTAGCGATCCCGGCTTGCCGCACGCAGGCTTTCGATGCCGTCGACAAAGGAGCCGCCCTTGACGACCCGGTCTTTTCCCATTTTCGGACCGGTGGGGTCTTTCGTCGCCCGTTTCCCCCTGGCGTACCAGTCCCGAACCCACTGGCAGAGGTTGCCGGCGTCGTCCTGGACGCCGAAATAACTCTGCCCCTTGACGTATCGCGAAACCGGCGTCGGGGAACCGACGATGCTGTCGAAGTTGGCCGTGTCGGCCGATGGGTCGGCATCTCCCCACGGGAACTTGTTGCCCTTTGGGCCGCGAGCGGCTTTTTCCCACTGGGCTTCCGTGGGCAGCTCTTTTTTTGCCCATCGGCAATAGGCCTGGGCGTCGCGGTAGGAAACCTGGCTGACGGGCAGGTCGCCGCGTCCGGTGATGGGGGTCAACCCATCGGGAATGCGCCAGTTGGCCCCCTGGACTTTCTGCCAGCGCAGCCCGATTCGCACGAAGCCGTACCCTTTCTTCTCGGCATCGGTCACGTAACCCGTTGCCTCGACGAATTTCTGAAAACGGGCATTGGTCACGAGATACTTGTCGATGTAATAGTCGCTCAGGGTAATCGTCTGAATCGGTTTTTCCGACGAATAGCTGTCCGAGCCCATGACGAAGGGCCCGGCCGGGATATGGATCATGGGGCTTCCGTCCACCGGATCGATGATTTCATAGAATCCTTTGGCGTTGCGGATACCGGGTACCCGTTGTTTCCCCTCCGTGGGTTTCTTTTCCGGCTGCCGGGTTTCCGTGCCGATGCGCTGGGCGATCATGCCTTCGTGCACCGGCGGCACCGCGGTGCCCGGCGGCGGGTTCCGGAGGCGAGCGTTGGAAAGAACGATGGCCAAAATGCCCGCGGCCATCACCACGATGGCGATCACGCCGGTTTTGGTCCATCGGCGCCAATCCGTTTCCGTTCCGGCTGTCGATTCGCACAGCCCCGACATCGAAACGACATCCGTCGTGTCGTCGGCCGATACCGCATCCGTGGAAACCGCCGATATCGCCGATGCCGCCATGGCCTGGCGGGTCTTGCGGACGACCTCGTCGCTCAGCTCGATCGCCGCCTTGAATTCGTCGAAATCGGAGAAGCGGTCGGCCGGATCCTTTTCCAGTGCCTTGGATATGGCATCGCTGAGATTCTGGGGCAGGGCGGGCGCGAGCTTTTTCGGCGCATCCGGGATTTCGTTCAGGTGGCAGAACATGATTTGCGACGTTTCCGTCGCATCGAAGGGCCGCCGCCCGGTGAACATTTCGTAGAAAACCAGCCCCAGCGAGTAGATGTCCGATCGGGCGTCGATTTCACGGTTTTTATCGAAGCGTTCCGGCGGGACATAGTGGATCGAGAGCATGCTGGCGGCCGTGTCGTGGGATGCGGTGGAGGACATCTTGGCGATGCCGAAATCCATGATCTTCACATCGCCGCCGGGGTCGATGATGATGTTGCCCGGTTTGATGTCGCGGTGGAGGATTCCGTTGCCATGGGCGTATTGAAAGGCATCCAGCGCCTGGAGAGCGATACGATAGGCCGTGTCAAAGGGGATGGGGCCGTTTTTGAGCAGTTTTTTCAGCTCCACACCCTCGACATATTCCATGACGATGGCGTAATTGTCGCCATCGGGGAAAAAATCCAGCAACCGGGTGATGTTCGGGTGGTCCAGTTTTGCGAGGATCATCGCTTCGTGGAAGAATTTTTTGACGACTCTCTGGTTGTCCAGGGATTGGGGATTGAGCAACTTCATCGCCACCACCTGGCCGGAACCTGACCGGGCTTTCCACACACTGCCGAATCCACCCTTGCCGAGGGAGTCGATGATTTCGTAGTCGCCGATTTTCGAACCGATCATGGTCGTCTTTCCATGGGCGTCACGAGACGGAAAAGAGCCTGGAGAGCCATCCCGTTTTTTCGATGCGCGCCACAAGCACCGTAATATTGTCTTCGCCGCCGCTCTGGTTGGCCGCCTGGATGAGCCGCTCGCATACCGTTTCCGGGTCATGGCCCCGGCGCACCGTCTGAAGCAGCCCTTCGTCGTCGATCGCTTCCCAGAGCCCGTCGCAGCAGAGCACCACGTGGTCCCCGGCATCCAATCGCAAGGGGTGCCGGGATCGATTCACCTGGATCTCCGGTTTCAGTCCGATGGCGCGGGTCAGAAGATGGCTTTCCGGATGGTTCTTTGCTTCTTCCGGTGAAATCGCGCCGGCTTTCACCAGACCGGCCACGTACCGGTGGTCTTTCGTAAACTGGCGGATGCCGTTGCCGTGGATCAGATATCCCCGCGAGTCTCCCACGTGGGCATGGTAGAGTTGCATGTCCTTGATCACCGCCGCCGTCAGGGTGCATCCCATCCCCCCAAGGTTCGGCTCGTTCGCCGACCGGTCGATGACCGCGGCATTGGCCCGCACGAAGCCCTCCAAAAGGGCTTCGGGGATCGATCGGCCGCCGGCGTTATAGTATGTGTCGAAGAGAACATCAATCGCCATCCGGGACGCGATGGCGCCGCCCGCCCGCCCGCCCATCCCGTCCGCCAGGGCCATCAGCGTGCCGAGCCGTTGCCCTTTTGCCCGTTCCGAGGGCTGAAATGCGAAATGATCCTGATTGGTTTCCCGCACGCGTCCCGTGTGTGTGGCGGCGTGGATGGTAAGTATCATCGCGGGTTCCCAGGTTACCGGAACAAGGCCCGGTGTCGTTTGGGTCAATGACGGGTGGCGTCCGTATCGCGGCGCTTTCGCAGCGGCGGTGCGGCCAGCCGTTTCGATCGAAGGCCGCGGCTAACCGCCCTGAAACATTTCGATTATTCATATATGTGGGATTGATCCGGCTGTCAAGCAAAGGCCTTGACAGAAAAAAATGAAGACGTGTATAAACTTTTCATTTCATCAAAGCGAAATTTCATGAAGTCTCTCGAGCCGCACAAAATAGAGGGCCAAAGCAGCCGGATATCCGCCTTCGGCCTCTCCGATACGGGGCGGGTTCGCCAACGCAACGAAGATGCGATTGCCGTGGACGCCGAAGCCGGTATCGCACTGCTTGCCGACGGCATGGGCGGACACGAACGGGGGGGCGAAGCCAGCCGCCTCGCCTTGGACATCATCGGACCGATGCTTCAGCCGGACAATTTGAAGGCCGAGTTGCTGAACATCACCGATGGCGGCGGCTATACCGCCGAAATCGCCGGGTATGCCGCGCTTGTGGAAAGAGCGGTGTATTCGGCCAATCGACGGATCTTCAAACGGAACCTCGCCTTGAACCTCCGGCGCTTCATGGGCACAACCGTCGTGGGGGTCGTGTTTATCGATCGGGCGCGTGCCCTGTGGTTTCACGTGGGGGACAGCCGGGTCTACCGGTGGCGCCGCCGCAAAGGCCTTGACCGCCTGTCAAAAGACCATAAGCGCTGTTAGGATTTTGTAGAGGACGTTCGGTATTG
>JBJKPT010000370.1:0-3281 GCA_046706045.1 Desulfobacterales bacterium | reverse complement strand
GGCCGGCCGGCCTTCGTTCATGTCCTTGATGTCGACGCCGAACCGTTTTTTGATCTGGTGAACCAATTCAATGGCATCGATGGAATCGAGCCCGAACTTGGGACCGAAAAGTTCGTCGTCGTCGCGGATGTCGTCGACACGGAACTCCACCAAGCGAAGTTCCGTCAACACCAATTCTTTCAATTGCCGTTTCAGATTCAGCATGGCGCTCAGCAGACCGGGGATTGGACACGCATGAGTTCCTGGTAAATTTCGCTTTCCCGGGCCGCGCAATCCCGCAGGATTCCGGCCATGGTCCCGTAGGTCTCGTCTTTGCCGGCCCGGCCCTTGCAATTCCTCGCCCCCAGGAGGGCAAACCGCCGCCAGCGATCGCCCACCGCCGTCATTTTTTCCGAAATCTCCGAAAACCGGGGTTCGTTGAGCCGATCGGCCGCCTCCTGCAAAAAGGCGGCAAAGATAAAACGAAACCCGGCACCGCCGGTTCCGATTTCTTCCTGCATCCGGATCAATTGGCCCAGATGGAGGGTCGCCCGTTCGGTGCCGAGTTTGTCCGGCCATTTTTCAAGGCGATCGGCCAGAAACCGGATCCCGGCAACCCCGAACAAGGGGCCGCGGTACTTGAGCATGGTCCGGCACACCCCCCGGATGCCCCCAAGGATCGGAGCGCTCAGGTCCAACCGGTCGGGGACCCGATCCAGGAAATACATGTATCCCCTGGGTGCCAGGGCGCCTTTGGCAAATCGCGCCATGACCAGACGGTGCTTCGGGCAGGTGACCGGTTCGGGAAATACGGGATCGCTGATAAGGTAATCGTCGCCATCTTTTCCATAGACGACGATGTTGTGCATATTGAAATGAAAGCGGAACGCCGGAGGAAAATACGGCAACCAGTATCCGCCGGTACGGCATCCCACGGGAATGCCCTCGGCGAGCTTCTCGTCCAGGGCATCCATGGCATTGCCGGGATCGCGAAATTTCCGGGCCTTGACCTGAACCCCGAGCTTCCGGGTCAGGCGGTTGAAGATGCCGCCCACGGCGCACCGGTAGGTGGTCAGCGGCAATTTGTTCACCCGGATAAACGGCAGATAACCGAAAAAAAGCCCTTCACCGATCCCGAAGGCCATGGCCTCGCTGAGGGGATGGCCGTGGTGACGCAGGAGACTCGCCGCAACCCCGCTTTCGCAGTGAGAGGTTTGCTGGTGAACGAAGGGGATTTTGATGACGGCCTCAGACGTGGTCATGGTCCGATCCGGTAATGGAAGGCTCGGGGACACGGTCAAGCGCTTCCAAGGGAACCTCGAACAATTCGGCGTAGCGTCGCTTGTGCCGGCGAGGCATCCGCCCGTAACCCCGGGGGGACAAATGGCGCCGGACCTGCCAGCGGAACAGATGCACGTATTTGGAAAGGAGTCCCACGCTCATCTGGTGTCTCACCATGTGGTAGGCCAGGGGACTCGCCTTTCCCTCCTGGATCCGGCGGAGGGTATCGGCCGTTGCCTTGGCGATGGTATGCCAGGCCTGGGCATTGGCGATGTTCTTCGGCTCCCACCCCAACGACTTGGCCAGCACGTAGCGACCCGTGGAATCCACGGCATAACAGACCTCTTTCTGATCGCCACCCATGCCGTAGTCCTGGGGAACGTCGTCGATTTTCATCGGCTCGATCCTGAATTGAGAAGAAACGCCGGCACCCGGCGGCGTCAATCCGCGATGGGCCGCAGTGCGTCGGTGGTTGGTAGCATGACCGAAAAGGCAAAGTCAACGGCCGGAAAGCTTCGGGTTGTTGCGATGCCGGTCCCGGTCGCGGAGGGTCTTTTTTTCCAGGTTCTCTTGGACGGCGGCGGGGAGGTCCACACCGGTCTGGTTGGCGATGCAGACCAGAACGAACAGCACATCGGCGATTTCATCGTCCAGGCGCCGGTCTTCCTCGCCGGGCTTGAAGCTCTGATCACCGAAGCGGCGCGCCATCAATCGGGCCAATTCCCCGACCTCTTCCATGAGCACGGCCGTGTTGGTCAGCTCCGAAAAATAGCGCACGCCGTGGGTGGTCACCCATCGGTCGACGATCGCCTGGAGCCCGGCAAGGGTCATGGCCCGATCGGGTTCGTCTTTCCGAAACCGGGGGGTATCCAAGGGTTCCGTCATCCCGCCGCCTTCGAAGCCTCGGTCCCGTTATCCGCCATCTCCTCCGGTGTCACGATTTCCATCGCGAGAATCCGTTGCCGCAACACCTCGGGCATGGGGGCCTTCATGTTCTTGCGGTAATCGAAGATCACGAGCAGGCCGTCCCCGTCGGCGGCAACGGCCCGGTGGCCGCGGCTGACCACGCGGTAGGCCATCCGGAACCGGTCCGCACCCAGGGAAGCGACCCGGGCGCCGACCGCCACCGCGTCCGGATGGGTCAGGGGCAGTCGGAACCGGCATTGGGTGTGGGCGAGAATCGGCCCGATACCGGTCGCGTGCATATGCTCCATCAATTCCAGGTTTCGAAAGTAAGCGATGCGCGCATTCTCGAAATACCGGAAATAGACCGTGTTGTTCACGTGACCGAAAGCGTCCATTTCACCCCAGGCCACCGGGCACTCGACAATGGTCGGATACCCCGCGAGGAGGTTTTCGGTTTCCATGGGCTTCGTCTCAGGCTTTTGCGGTCACCGCCGTCAGCGCACCGTCATAGTCCGGTTCTTGGCCGATTTCCGGGACGAGCTGCGTGTAGACGACGGTGCCCGATGCATCCAGGACCGCCACGGCCCGGGCCAGCAGCCCTGCCAGGGGGCCGTCGACGATGCGCACGCCGTAGGCTTCGCCGAAGCGGAGGGCGCGAAGCTCCGAAACCGCCTGGACGTGCTCGATGCCTTCGGCGGCACAAAACCGGGCGTGCGCAAAGGGCAAATCCCGGGAAATGCCCAGGACAACGGCATCGGGCACTTCCTGGATCGCCTGGTTAAAGCGCCGCACCGACAAGGAACAGACCGCGGTGTCGATGCTGGGAAAGATATTCAAAACGACCCGCTTCCCCTTGAGATCGGCGAGCCGCAGGTCGGTGAGATCGGTTTTGGTGAGGAGAAAATCGGGCGCCGGGCTGCCGACAGCCGGTAATTCGCCGCTGGTGTGAATGGGGTTCCCCTTCAAGGTGATGGTGGCCATGTGCGTCCTCCTTGAGAACGGATGAATGCCGAAAATGCGATTGCCGGATGCCGTCCGCCAGGGGGGCGTTCCCCCGAGCGCGGCGGCATATGGCAGACAATAGGACCGGTCGGCGCCGGTTGCAACCACCCCCG
>JBJKPT010000369.1:0-2349 GCA_046706045.1 Desulfobacterales bacterium | reverse complement strand
ATCCACGCGACGGCATCGGCATCGAGACCGAGCCGTTTGAGGCAGGCTCCGGCGGGGCGCTCCCAGGTCTTCGGCGGTACTCCGGTGACATAGACAATGATTCCGGTTTTCATGGATTTTTTCTCCTTGTTGGTTTGATGAAAGCGCTGTCCGCGCAACAAAGAAAAAAGCCCTTCAGGCGAAAACGCCTGAAGGGCTGCACCCAGCTTACTTGGCCCATGAACCCGCGATCGCCGACCGCCATGACTCCGTGGCGGTGCGATCCCATCGTTCGGGCAGGTCTTCTGACTCTCGGATCCACCTACTCTCCGCACCTTCCCGCACGGTTTTCCCATGCAGTGGCACCTTGCGGATTTCGTCCCCGATTACAGCGGCGGGACCGTTCCCGGTTTTCACGGGATTCCCTCTTGTGCCCGGTGCGGGCACCCGAACGAATTTCTTTCACGCTCCGCGGGCAAAGACCAGTTTTCAAAAATCGTGTCAAGGGGAAAATGAATTCGTATCGGAGGATCCGTTATCGAGGGGGCATTGCCTCGCGGGACTGAAGTATTTATCTTGAAGCCATCAAAATTGATAATCCGCAAAAAGTCGTTTTTTCCGCTTTGTTGTCATCCCGGCGAAAGCCGGGATCCAGTCAATTCAACACGTTCTGGATGCCGGATCAGGTCGGGCATGACGGTTCAAGCACTTTTTGCGAATCCGTCAAAATCAGGATTTTCGGTCGAGATCAAGGCGAGGCAGAAGCTCAACCCGCAGGCATACTCAAGTCTGTCGGTCCAAATGGAAATCGGCATCGAGACAATGAGGGTTTCGGGAAATGAATATCGGGAATTGATCCCGATTTCGAAAGCGATTACGATCCCGATGGAAGCGGATCGTAGCCACGTCTCAACGAAAAACCAAATCGAAATCGGTATCGGTATCGAGATCGAAACAATACGCGAAGCGCCCCAATCGAAGCGCGCAGTCAAAACCAAGAGCCTGCCGGCATCCGTCGATGCGCGAAATTTCCCCGATGGGTTTGCGCCCGGTTCCGTTTTGTTTTATGTAAAGGGGGTCTGTTCCCCCCCTGCCGGCCGGCAAAAGGGACGGCGACCCGTTTTTTTTGACCTGCACCGGGACACGCCCCGGGCGCAATCACTGGATTTTTCGCGGAACACGGATAAGGACCAACCATTGATCGAAAGCCTGAAAGACGTCTATATTTTTCTTCGCCAGTATTTTCGGCCCATCGCCACCCTGACGCTCATCATCGAATTTCCCTACATCCTCATCGGCCGCCTGAGCGCCATGAGTTCGTCGCCGTTTCTTTCCGGGCAGGGGTCTCTGGTGATTTTCTTCGCTTTTGCCCTGGTGATTTTTCCGTTCTCGACGGGCGCCCAGATTTCCCTCTACGAAGCGATTTTAAACCAGAAAGAGCTGCGCATGAAGCGCTGCATGTCCGAAAGCATGAGCCATCTGCCCATGCTGATGGTCGGTGCGGTGGTCTATCTTTTTCTTACGACCCTGGGGTTGATGGCGTTCATCATCCCGGGCATCATCATCGCCGTCCGGCTGTCGTTTTTCGGATTTTTCATCATGTACGAGAAAATGGAGCCGATTCCGGCCCTGAAAAAAAGCTGGGCGGTCACCCGGCAATACTTCTTGCGGATGCTCAATCCCCTGATCGCCCTGACGCTTCTGATCAACGGCTCCCAGCTGCTCATCCAGAGCGGCCTCCAGCGGATCGGGATCTCCTTTGTGGCCCTCGATCTGGTGATCGATTCTTTCTACGCGGTCATCGGCTGGTCGAGCTTGATCCTGGTTTTCCGGTTTTATTGCCAATACCGCCAGCAATCCGACGTCACGGCCCTGACGCCGTAATTTAGGCAGCGTCCATCCCTGTCCAACCTTTTTGAGGAGAGGCGGCTCGGCATGGCACGTTTTTTTCCCCAAACCCATGGGCAACCGGCGGGTGTCGTGCCGTGGAAGACCGTGGTCGCCTGCTATTCGGCGGTCGACCGGTTCTTTCCGGTCTGCGGCATTTTCGACCTCACCGAGGGGATCTACCACGGCAACGCGGTGCTGCCCTACGAGGAGGCCAAGAGAAACCAGCACGACTACCTGCTGGATCAGGCCCGGTGCGCTGCGCACAGCCGCGTGCTCGACATCGGCTGCGGCTACGGGACGCTCCTTGAGCGGGCCCGGAAACGCGGGGCCTCCGGGACCGGGATCACGGTGAACCCGGCCCAATACCGGCATTGCCGCCGCAACGGCCTCGATGTTCACCTCATCGATTACCGGGCGATGCCGCGGGCGTGGGACGGGATGTTTGACGCCGTGATCGCCAACGGATCGATCGAGCACTTT
>JBJKPT010000368.1:0-4477 GCA_046706045.1 Desulfobacterales bacterium | reverse complement strand
TGAGGGTTTCAATGCCCAGGCGGCCGAGCCGGTCGAGCATGTCGGGAAGGGCCCACAGCGCGATGACGGCAAAAAAGACCAAGACCCCGATGATGAAGATGTTAAACTGGCTCACCGTCTTTACGAGCCGCTCGAAGCGGTTGGCCGAAACGTTTCCCGCCGGCGCCGGGGTGTGACCACGGACCAATGTCAGGTAAGCCCTGACCACAAAGGCAAACAGCAGGATGATGCCGAGCGGCACCCCGATGGCCGCCGCAAACCAGGCCCGGAAGGGAAAGGGCCGGATTCGGTTCACCAGGTGAAGCCGGTAGTCCTTCAGAGGCCCGAAGGTTTTTTCGAAATAATATTTGTTGAAGTCGCTCAGCTGGCTGCCGTCGCTTTCGTAGATGACGTTTCCCCGTGCGTCGAGGACTTGAAGCCGGGATTCCCGGCCCGACTTCATGGCGGCGATGGCGAAAATTTCCAGTTCGATGAGCAGCAGACCGACGGCGATGACGATAAACAAGGCCTTGTGGGTCTTGATGTGTTCGACGACGTCAAACGATTCGGACATGGGGATGGACCCGGTTGTTCGGTTGTTCTCTGGGACGTGTGGGAGCGCCTGCCAACGAACGTGGCATACCACAGGCGAACCAATCGGTTCAAGCCGAAGGCGATCCGCCGCCACGATAACCCGCCACGACGCGCATCCATGGCGCGGGCCGCCTCTCCCCGACGCCTTCCGGAAACCCCTGCGGGATTGCGCTGCCCGCACGGCTTGGTGCTTGACAGGGAAAACCGTTCTGATATTAGTCAGAGCCCATCCACGAAGGCCCTTTCCCGGTTGGCGTGCCGCCGTTTGCAAACCGCCGGCCATGCGCAGGAGGCCGCCTACCGATGGGTTTCGCGGATCCGGCCATCGCCCCCCCGCGCCGTAGGCCGCCGCATCATGCCCGATGTTCCAGCAGTGCGAGGAGCTTTCATGAAAAAAGTCATCGTCTCCATCCTTGGCCAGGACCGGCCGGGGATCATCGCGGCCGTCTCGCGGATCCTTTTCGAAGAAGACTGCAACATCGAAAATGTCAACCAGACGATTCTTCAATCGGAGTTTTCCGGCATATTCCTCGCTTCCACGCCGGATGCCATGAGCATCACCGCGCTCTGCGGCCAATTGGCCAAAGGGCTGAAACCCCTGGGTCTCCACGTCCATGTCAAGACCATGGAATCCCGACGGCCCGACCCGCGTTTCGTCAACAGCGAGCCGTTCGTGTTCACCACCCGGGGACCCGACCGAAAAGGATTGGTGGCGGCGGTCACCGAAATCATCGCCCGTCACGGGGTCAACGTCACGAACCTTCAGGCCGTGTTCCGTGGCGGCGACAATCCGAACCAAAACATCATGATCTACGAAGTCGATGTGCCGGTGGATACGGATCAGCAGACGCTCTACCGCGAGTTGCGGGAAAAGGCCGCGGCCCTCGACCTGGAGATCAGCATTCAGCACCGTCGCATCTTTGAAACCCTCAACCGGATATAACCGTCATGCTGCATGAAAACGAGATCCTCTCCACCCTGGAGATGGTCAGGCACGAACACTTGGACCTTCGGACCGTGACCCTGGGAATCAACCTCTTTGATTGCGCCAGCGACGACCTGGAGCGCTTCACCGACAACATCCGCACCAAGATCACCACCCTGG
This sequence comes from Desulfobacterales bacterium, assembly GCA_046706045.1. Taxonomy (GTDB): domain Bacteria; phylum Desulfobacterota; class Desulfobacteria; order Desulfobacterales; family JBDRRP01; genus JBJKPT01. Next base: position 2,799 of record JBJKPT010000368.1, on the reverse strand, counting down.
CCGCCGACTTGGTGCGCACCTGCGACCAGGTCGGCGACAAGTACGGTGTCCCCGTCGTGAACAAGCGCATCAGCGTGAGCCCCATCGCCGTGGCGGCCGCCCCGTTTTCAGCGGAGCAGATGGTCGAGGTGGCCCGGACCCTGGACCAGGCGGCCGAATTGGCCGGGGTGGATTTTATCGGCGGTTTCTCGGCCCTGGTGGAAAAGGGGGTTGCCAATGGCGATCGGGCACTGATCGAGGCGATCCCGGCGGCCTTGAGCCAAACCCAACGGGTTTGCGCATCGGTCAACGTGGCATCCACCCGGGCCGGCATCAACATGGATGCGGTCCTGCTCATGGGGCAGATCATCAAAGAGGCCGCGGCCCTCACGGCCGACCGCGACGGTCTGGCCTGCGCCAAGCTCTGCGTCTTTGCCAACATCCCCCAGGACGTCCCATTCATGGCCGGCGCCTACCTGGGGGTGGGGGAACCCGATTCGGTGATCAACGTGGGGGTGAGCGGACCGGGGGTGGTGCGAAACGCCATCGACCGGGCCGTCCGGGCCAACCCGGAAATGGACCTTGGGCGAATTTCGGAATTGATCAAACGGACCGCTTACAAAGTGACCCGGGTGGGGGAGTTGATCGGCAGGGAAGTGGCGGAGCGGCTCGGCATCCGTTTCGGGGTGGTGGATTTGAGCCTTGCGCCCACACCCAATGTCGGCGACAGTGTCGGCGAAATCTTTCAGAGCCTGGGGCTGAAGGCGATCGGGGTCCCGGGCACCACCGCGGCCCTGGCGCTTTTAAACGACGCCGTGAAGTAAGGCGGCGCCTTTGCCTCCTCCCACGTCGGCGGGTTGAGCGGGGCGTTCGTGCCGGTCAGCGAAGACCTCAACATCTCGGCGGCGGCCGAAGCCGGCTTCCTCGGCATCGAAAAACTCGAGGCGATCACCAGCGTCTGCTCCGTGGGCTTGGACATGGTGGCGATTCCCGGGGATACCAGCGCCGATACCGTGGCCGGCATCATCGCCGACGAAATGGCCATCGGGGTCATCAACAAAAAGACCACGGCCACGCGCCTCATCCCGGTGCCGGGAAAATCGGCCGGGGACCGGGCCCATTTCGGCGGGCTGTTGGGGGAATCGGTGATCCTTGCCGTCAACAACATGGCCGGCGCCAATCTTTTCATCCGTCGTGGGGGATTGATCCCGGCGCCGATTCACTCCCTGAACAATTGATTCGTCGGGCAAGCGCCGTCCGCCCTGCCCGGCGTCCACAAACCGGGCCGTCACACCAGCATCATCCGATCGTTGGCCAACGCCTCGCCCTGGACCGCGTAAAATTTTTCCAGCAGGTCGTCGACGGTAAGCTTTCGTTTCTCCTCGTCGCGCACATCGAGGATCACCCGCCCGCGGTGGAGCATGGCCAATCGGTTTCCGAGGCTCAAGGCCTGGTGCATGTTGTGGGTGACCATCAGGGTGGTCAACCGTTCGTGCTCCACGATGGTTCCGGTCAACGCGATGATCTGAGCCGCGGTTTTCGGATCCAGGGCCGCGGTGTGCTCGTCGAGCAGAAGCACGTCGGGTCTGACGATGGTGGCCATCAACATGGTCAGGGCCTGCCGCTGGCCTCCGGAAAGGAGCCCGACCCGATCGTTCAACCGGTCTTCCAATCCAAGCCCGAGGATACTTAATTTTTCCTTGAAAAGGGGCCGGTCCCGGCCTTTTACCCCGACGCCGAAACCCCGCCGTTTGCCCCGCGATAAGGCCAGTGCCAGGTTCTGGGCAATGCTGCCGTTGGTGCAGGTCCCCCGCATGGGATCCTGAAACACCCGGCCGATGTGGCGGGCCCGGCGGTGTTCGGGCCATCGCGTGACGTCCTCGCCGTTGAGCAGAAGCCTTCCGGAATCGATGGGGTAGGTGCCGGCCAGGCAATTGAGCAGGGTCGATTTGCCGGCGCCGTTGGACCCGATGATGGTAATGAAATCACCCCGCTCAACCGCCAGCTCGATCCGGTCCAGGGCCAGCACCTCGTTGATGCTGTTGCGGTGAAAATATTTGGTAACCTTTTCGACGGCGATCATCGTATCTGGAATTTCTCCCGGATCATGGGTGTGGTCAATGCCCCGATCACCAAAAGGGCGGTGATGAGGTTCAAGTCGCTCGGGGTGAAGGAGATGCGCCCCCACCGGAGACCGAGGGCAAGGGCAATGGTAAACCGGTAGAGCACGGAGCCCAGGAGGGATGCCACGCATGCCCGGGCCACGCTCCGGTCCCCGAAGACGGTCTCTCCGACGATGACCGAGGCCAACCCGGCAATGATGGTGCCCACCCCCATGCTGACGTCGGCCGCGCCCTGGTTCTGGGCGACCAGGGCGCCGCTCAAGGCGACCATCGCGTTGCTCAGGCCGACACCGACGATGATGAGGTTGTGGGTGTTGACCCCCTGGCTCGTGATCATCTGGGGATTGTCCCCGGTGGCCAGGAGGGCGAGACCCAGCTCCGTGTGCAAAAACCAGATCAAAACCCCGGTCACCACCACGGCCAGGATGCCGAAGAGCAACGGTCCGGCCAGGTATCCGTTCACCCCCATGTTGATCAACGGGTCGAGAACGGTGTGCACGCCGAGAAGCGAGACGTCGGGGCCGCCCATGATCCGGATATTGATCGAATACAGGGCGGTCATCGTAAGGATGGAGGCGAGCAGGTGAAGGATCTTCAGTTTGGTGTTCAGAACCGCCGTGACCGCACCGGCCGCAAACCCCGCAACCATGGCCAGGCCCAGCGAGGCAAAGGGGTTGATGCCATGGCTGATGGCCAC
>JBJKPT010000367.1:0-5111 GCA_046706045.1 Desulfobacterales bacterium | reverse complement strand
GCGTTGAGCATCCACCAATCGGCGCCGCCGCTGAGCTTTGTCTGCGCGCCGCTGATCGCCGCCGGGCTCATGCGGCTGTTTTCCTGGCGTATCGTGTTGGCAATGCTCGCGGTCGCCATCCTCCTTTCCGCCTTTGCGTACAGCGTTCGCGGAAGGGGCGGAAATTTCCCGGGCCGCCCGGCGAGTGCCGCCAACGTTAAAACCGTTCTGTCCAAACCATCCTTCTGGATCCTCGTCGTTCTCTTTGCCATGGCCATGGGCGGCAACGTCGGAATCTATTCCATGCTTCCCCTGTTTCTGGTCGGCGAACGGGGCATGGACCTTGCCAGGGCCAACACCGTGATCGGTCTTTCCCAGGTCTCCGGGCTTATCGCGGTGTTCGCGGCCGGTTGGATCGTCGACCGGATCGGCCAAAGGCCCACCATGGCCGTTGCCTTATTCACGGCCGGGATCGCCACCGTTTTGCTCGGTCATCTGAGAGAGGGATGGCTCATGGCCGTTATTTTCACCCAACCCGCGTTTCTCGCGCTTTTCTTTCCGGCTGCCTTTGCCGCGCTTTCCCGCGTGGCCCCTCCGGCCTTTCGCAGTGTCACCAATGCCCTGGGCCCCCCCAGGTCCTTTCTGATCGGCGGCGGGTTATTGCCGACGCTCATCGGGTACCTGGGTGAAACACGCAGCTTCTCGCTCGGAATCATGCTGGCCGGCACCTTCATGCTCGCCGGTCCCGTTCTCGTCTCCTTCCTCAACCTGGGCCAATTCGATGATCAGCCGGGCTGCTGAGCCCGGAATCCGGCGCATCGGACCATGGCGTGGCCGGGACCCGCGTTCGGTCGATCCCGAGAGCGGTTCATGCCCCCACGCCCGCGTGTCCGACGGGCGATCCAGGGAGCGATGCGATAGGGGCTGGTGTTTCCGGTATAATGTGAACGCTATTCATTTATTTCGTTGACATCAATTCAACCGGTCGATATAGACAACGAGGCCGAGCCCACCGTGACGGGACGCATTGGGTCGAGGGGAAGCGATCATGACAAACATTCTGGACACACGTTTCAAGAAAACCACCGTCTCCTCCCACAACGAGGTCACCTTCGATCCGGATATGTTCAAACTCCTCATGGCCATCGAGGAAGGAAAAACGATCCGACAGATTGCGACCGAAGTGCAATTGAGCGGCAGTGCCTTCAAAGCCAGCTTCCAGAAACTGCTCAAATACAAACTGATCGAACCGGTCGATGAAACAAAGGATTACGTCGAGCCCGCGCTCATCGAGCAGATCCGCAAGATCCTGGTCCGATTGACCGGGCCGCTGGGGGAAATGTTGATCGAAGAAGCGGCATCGGAACTGAAATTGGACCTGTCCCGGATTCCGAAATCGGGTTTGGCCGATCTGGTCTACGCCATCGCCAAGGAGATTCCGGGCGAGAAACAACGGAACGAATTCGGGAAACTGATGATCGAGGAAATGAAGCACATGGGAGGGTAGACACGATCCCGGTCCGGGACGGACCGATGGGCATCCCCGAAAAATTCATCCACCGTGGGGAGGGACATCAACGTGAATCTGCGCAATCGTTTCAATCTGGGGCTCCTTGGGGTACTTTGCCTCCTTTTCGTCTTCAACCCCCGAACGCTCAGGGCCCAAGAGCCGTTGACCGGTTTTGACCTTCAAGTCAAGGAATGGGCGTTTCAGTGCCGGGACGAAATGGTGGCCGAGATGAACAAGCTGCTTGACTCGCATCGTCTCACCATGGATCAACTCTTCGATACCTTTTACATTCCGATTCCGGGTACCAACCCTCAAAAATTCCATACCCAGTACGATCGGATCACCGACCAGACGATCCGCAGCATCGAGGACCGATATCTGGAAAAGGACAGCCGGCTGTTGTTTGTCGTCGCGGTGGATCGCAACGGCTACCTGCCGACGCACAACACCCGATATTCCCGCCCCCTGACCAAGGATCAGGAGTTCAATCTCCAGTACAACCGAACGAAGCGGATCTTTGACGATCGGACCGGACTGGCGGCGGCGCGAAACACAAAACCATACCTGTTGCAAAGCTACAGCCGGGACACCGGGGAGACGCTCTACGACCTGTCCGTGCCGATTTTCATTCGGGGCAAACATTGGGGTGCGCTTCGCATCGGGTTTAAAAAGTAACGGCATGCCTGAGGAAACTTAAAAAATGCTGAAACCGATCACTGGAAAAATCGGGGTAAAAGTCTCGTTGGTGGTCAATTTTTTCCTTCTGCTCGTGATGGCCGGAGGCACCTACGTGCTTGTTGCCCAGCAAAGCAAGAGCCTGGAAAACGAATTGCTGCAACGCGGGAAGATCGAGTCCATCGTGGGCGCACGGATGGTCGGCGACATCCTGGACGAAGCGATCGACAACGGGGTTTTTTCCGTCCGGGCCGCCTTTGATACGGACTATCAACCCTTCGGTCACTTCCAGCCGCCCAAATACCACACCCAATACGATGCCTACACGGATAAGGCCCTCCTCGGCGTGGAAGACTCGTTTCTCAACGATCAGGACGTCGTGTTTGCCGTGGCCGTTGACCGAAACGGGTACCTGCCCACCCACAACACCCGCTACCAGCACCCGATCACGGGCAATCCGAAAATCGATCTGGTGGGAAACCGGTCCAAGCGGATCTTCAACGATCCGGTGGGCCTCAAGGCCGCCAAGAATGAAAAAAAGGGATTTCTCCAGGTCTACCACCGGGACACCGGGGTGACCATGTGGGACGTCTCATCGCCCATCTACGTGAAGGGACGGCATTGGGGCGGGTTCCGCATCGGCGTCTCCCTCGAAAAGATCAACGCGGCCAAGCGCCACCTGATGTTCACCCTGATCGGCATCATGGCATCCATCCTGGTGATCTCCCTGGTGTTGACCTTCTTCACGGTCAGCGGTGCGTTGAAGTCGTTGCGGGTCCTGACCATGACGGCGACGAACCTGGCCGACGGCATAAACCTGAAGGACGAAATCGAAATGACCCGCCACGACGAGGTCGGCGAAATGCAGGAGGCCCTGGAGCGCTTGCGGCTCAGCATGAACATCGCACTCAAACGAAAACGCCAATGACGGCCCGCGCTGGGGGGACGGATCGGCGTTTTCCGTCCGAGCCGATCCCCCGGGACGGGCAGGCCGGATTTTCGGCCCTGTTTTGATCCTTACTCCCGGCTGCCATCCACGGATTCTGCGGCGACCCGGTTGCGGCCGCTGGACTTGGCACGGTACAAGGCGCGGTCGGCCGCCTTCAGCAACGATTTCAGGGAGGTCTTCACGTCGGGCCGGGTGACCGCCGCGCCGATGCTCACCGTGACAATGCCGCTATCGGTGTTCCGGATATGGGCGATGCCCTGGGCCGCCACCGACTGCCGAATCCCCTCGGCAACCCGGAGGATGCCCTCTTGGTCGGAGCCGTTGAGGATCACGGCGAATTCTTCGCCACCGTATCGGGCCACCAGATCCCCCTCGCGATGGAGCTGCCCGGCGATGGTTTCGGCGATCGTGCGCAGGCAGTCATCGCCGGCCTGATGCCCATACTCGTCATTGTAGCGTTTGAAGTGATCCACATCGCAAAGCAACAGGCCCAGGGGCTTTTTCGAACGAATCATGCGGCGCCATTCCGCGGCCAGGTGCCGGTCGAAACAGCGGCGGTTGGCGATTTGCGTCAACCCGTCGATCAAGGCCATCCGTTTGAGCGTTTCGTTGGCCTCCTTCAGGGCGATTTCCGCCCGCTTGCGTGTGGCCAGTTCGTCTTGAAGGCTTGCGTAAAGCCTTGCATTGTCCAAGGCGATCGTGGCCAATTCGCCGAAATGGCCGAGCATTTCGCGCTCTTGGTCGCCGAACGACGTTTTAGAATCCCCGTAGCCCAATCCTATAACGCCGAGGATGCGGCCGCCGATCGTGAGGGGCATTCCCATCAACGCATGAAGGCCGCGGAAACCGGGTTGTTCGGTCCGGTCCTTCCATGCGGCGCCATCGGCCAGGTACAAGGGGCGGCCGCCGGCATAGACCCTCCCGGCAAACCCTTTGCCCGGTTTGATCCAGCTCCCCACGTGGTCACGAAAGTTTCCCAATCCCACGCGCAGCTCCAGCCCGTCGCGATCGGCATCGTAAACATAGAGGAACCCATGATACGCGCCGGTCAGGATGCCGGCCCGCACGAGAAGCGTCTTGATGAGTTCATTGAAATCCCGGCGGCCGAGCATGCCGAGGCTGATCTCGTGGAGGGCGCCGAGGTACTCGTTTTTTTGATGGAGCGCGTCGCTGACCCGTTTTCGGCGGTCGATGTCCGATCGGGCCATGAGGTAGAGGATCAGAATCAATGCGGAACCGAACAGGCCCCCGACAAGGACCACGGCTTCGCGGTGTTTTAGAAACGGGTCGGCAATGGGCGAGAGGATGGCATCCGCCGGCCGGAAGTCATAAATGAACCACCCCGGCGAGGAGACGAACGGCATCCGGTGGTAATAAAAACGGCGTCCGGTGTTGTCTATGGCGCGGTGGTCGTCGATCCGGACAAGACCGGTCCATGGCCAGGGGCCGGGGCCGAACTGACGGCTTTGCAAGAGGGCGTCGCGTTGGGCCGGGGTCGGATCCCAAAGAAGCCGGAGGCGCCAGTCGCTGCGGTTGGTGGCAAAGATCAATCCGTCGGGGGAAGAAAGCAGCCACGTGCCGCCGGTCGCGGTCCGGATTGCGGATTCCATGCGATGGACGTTCGTTCTGATCACCGCGGCACCGGTCGGGTTGCCGGATGCGTCCCGGATCGGTTCGCTGTAGTAAATGCCCCGTTTTCCCGAGGCAACGCCTTCGGCCAGATAGACCGAGGCCCTGCCGGCCATTGCCGCCTTGAAATAGGGGCGGAATCCATCGTTTTTTCCAACAAGGCTTTCCGGCGTGTCGTGGTTGGAGTCGGCAACGGTGGTGCCGTTGCGATCCATGATGAAGCATGCATCGGCGCTGAGACTCTTTTGGAAAAGCCAGAACGTGCGATCGGCCGGGTCGATGAAGCGCATCGGGGCGACCGCCGCCGAACGGATGTCATCGAGTCCGGCCAAGGCCCGGTCGGCCAGGGCGTTTCGGGTCAGAAAGGTC
>JBJKPT010000366.1:0-2913 GCA_046706045.1 Desulfobacterales bacterium | reverse complement strand
CCCGATGGGGTGGACGATTTTTTCGATGATGAGAAGGGCGATGATCACCCCGCTGACGACAAACCGCAGGTAATATTTCGCCAGTATCCGACGGAGCGACACCCGGTTGGACGGCACCAGGGATTTTTTGAGGGTCCGGGCCAGAAGATGAAAATTGATCGTGACCAGAAGCCCTCCGAAGAGCACGCCCCGGGTGAACGCCGGGGAGGCGAACACGACGGAAATGCCGGTCGAAAGCGCAACCAGCACCCAATTGGCCCGGGTGATAAAGTGTATCAGCCGTTGGTGTTCCGTCGTGCTCCCCCCGCCCAAAAAAATCGAATTCAAAATTCAAGGGTTATCGCATTCGTCCGGGGCACCCGGTTTGACCTCATGCGCCGCCGACCTTAAACCCCTGGATAACCCTCAGTATTTCCTGATTTTTCGAATGACCAGCCAGATGTTGCGAAATCCCGCCGCAATGCCCATTGCCAAAAACACCAGCATGAGCCACGGCGCGGTGCCGAACTTGCGATCCAGGTACACGCCGACGGCCAAGCCGATGGCAATGGACAAGGCCACCTGGAAGCCAAGGCTGCTGAAATAGGCCAGCTCTTTCATCGTGCGCAGGCGTTCGTGTTTCATAGCAAAGCGCACTTCATTCGAAAGCCCAATAAATTCCGCCCCCTACGGGAAATCGAAGAACGGCCGTCCAAGAAATGTTCACCTAACACACCCCCCGGTGCCGAGTCAATGAAAATTGAAGGCGTCGAAGTCGATCCGGTCCGCCTCCAGGACCGGGCCGTCCAGGCAGGCATGGTGAAACGGCCGGTCCTTGCCCGGGGCCGGCACCGCGCAGCCCAGGCAGGCGCCCATGCCGCAGGCCATCCGGGCTTCGATGGAAACCTGACAGGGGACGTTGTGGGCACGGGCGATGCCGGCGACGCAGGCCAGCATGGGAAGGGGGCCGCAGGCACAGATGAGTTCGGCGGGATCCGCGGCCGCGTCGGCCTCCAGGGGGTGGGTCACGAGGCATTGATCACCGGCGCTGCCGTCGTCGGTGGTCTCGGTGACCGGGCAGCCGAGCCGCCGGAAATCCTCCGCGCAGAGAAGTTCCGCCGCCGACCGGCCGCCGATGTAGACCGCGATCGCCTTCGGGGAAAACCCCTGCCGAACCAGGGTTTCGGCCAAAAAAAGGAGGGGGGCGACCCCGATGCCGCCGGCGACCAGCGCGACCCGCCGGGTGCCCGGCAAAACGGAAAACCCGTGCCCAAGGGGGCCGAGCACCGCGAGCGCATCCCCGGCCTGCAATTGGGCCATGCGCCCGGTCACCGGGCCGACCGCCTTGTAGAGGAGTTCGAACCCGGCAAAACGGCCCTCGGACGCGAGGAGCCGGTGCACGGAAAACGGCCGGTTCAAGAGGGCGTCGTGATGGGCCGCAACCCGGATCATGACGAATTGCCCGGGGACGGCGGCGGCCATTTCCGGCATGCCGGCGATCCCCATCCGGTAGCAGCCCCCACCCACGGTCGGGTTCCATAAAATCCCGGTCAACGCCAATTGCGGTCTCATGAGGGCCCCTTGTCCGGTCCCGGAACACGGCCGATCACGGCGGCGAACCGGCCGGTCGTGCGGGTATGGCGGTAGGAGAAAAACCGATCGGGCCGGCACCGGGTGCAGATCCGGCTTTCCTCGATGCGATCGGACCGAAGCCCGGCATCCAGGAGCTGGTCCCGGCTGACGGCCCAGAAATCGAAATGGCTGCGGTGGTCCCGGTAGCCCCAGAAGGGCCGGGGAATTTCCGTCCGGTAATGGATGAACTCGGCACAGCACGGTCCCAGGGAAGGCCCGATGCCGGCGAGCATCCCTTCGGGGCGGCAGCCGTAACGCGTGGTCATGACGGACACGGTCCGGCCGATGATGTTCGCGATACTGCCCCGCCAGCCCGAATGGACCGCGGCCACGACCCCGCGCTCCGGATCGGCGATGAGCACCGGCTGGCAATCGGCCACCAGCACGGCAAGCCACACCCCGGCCGCATCGGTCACGAGCGCATCGGCCTCGGGGGGCGCGGGATCGTTTCCGGCCCCGGCGGCGGCGCCGGCAACGATCCGGATCCCGGTGCCGTGAACCTGCCGCACGAGGCTCAGGCGCCGGCCGTGAAAGCAGGCGGCCACCCGGTCCCGGTTGATCCGAACGGCCGCGTCGTCATCCCCCACCCCGGCGGCAAGGTTCAGGGATTCGAAAGGGCCGCGGCTCACCCCGCCCGCCCGGGTGAAGATGCCGTGGTCCAGGCCGCCCGCGGCGCAAAGCCCCTCGAACTGAAAAAAGGAAAGGCCGTTTCGTGCCGCCGGTGTCATGCGCCGGCCCCCGGCCCCCGGCACCCGTAAAGGCGCAGGATCCGCTCGATGATCCCGGTCGTTGAAATATCGGGGACCACCGGCACCCGCACCACCCGGCCGCCCGTGGCCCGGACGAACTCCGCCCCCACGATCTCGGCCTCCGCCCAGTCCGCGCCCTTGACCAGGACGTGAGGCCGGATGACCCGAATCAGCGCTTCCGGGTCCGGTTCGTCGAAAAGGGTCACGGCATCCACACAGGAGAGGGCCGCGAGGACCTCGGCCCGGTGCGCTTCGGGGTTGACGGGCCGTTTTTCCCCTTTGATGAGGTGCACCGAGCGATCCGAGTTGAGCCCCACGATCAGTAAATCCCCCTCCCGGCGCGCGGCATTGAGATAGCGCACATGCCCGGGGTGGAGGATATCGAAACAGCCGTTGGTAAAGACGATCGAGCGGCCTTCCCGGCGCCGGGCCTGGGCAAAGGCAGCGGCCGCAGCCCGCTCCAGAACGGTCTCCGGCAATGCGGTGAATGATGCGCTCATCGGGTTCGTCCGGTGGATTTTGGTTCAAGCCAAGGCCGCAGCGTATTTGAAAC
>JBJKPT010000365.1:0-4987 GCA_046706045.1 Desulfobacterales bacterium | reverse complement strand
TGGCGGGGTGGGTCAAGCGCATTCTCGCCCCGGTTCTTTGACAAGAATGAGACCTGCAATGCGCCGAAGCATCTCGTTTGACGCAAGGCTTTTAAGCTTCGACGCCAACTGTGGATGCGTGCCGTTCGGCGAAATAAAAACCGATCTTGATCCGGATTTTGATATGGCTTCCCATAAAATCATCGATGCCGGCAGAGGTTCGCATACAGCATTTCGGGTTTGCGCGGGGGTGGATCAAGGAGAAACTGTCCGAATGAAGACACCACTGCGATCCGTTTCGTACGGGAAAAAACCCCTTTTCTACGCGTTGGCTCCGGGGAGACTAAAGAATCTTGCTCAGGAAATTTTGGGTCCGCTTTTCCTTGGGATTATTGAATATTTCGTTCGGAGGGCCCTGTTCGACGATGAGGCCGCCGTCCATGAAGATGACCCGGTCCCCGACCTCGCGGGCAACGCCCATCTCGTGGGTGACGACTACCATCGTCATCTTGCTTTTCGCCAAATCCTTCATGGCGGAGAGCACCTCGCCGACCATTTCGGGATCCAGGGCGCTGGTGGGTTCGTCGAAGAGCATGACCAGAGGGTTCATCGCCAGGGCGCGGGCTATGGCGACCCGTTGTTGCTGCCCGCCGGAGAGTTGGTCGGGGAAGGCATCGGCCTTGTCCCTGAGCCCGACCCGATCCAACAAATCGAAAGCCCGCTTGTGGGCGGCCTCCTTTTTCAAACCGAGGACCTTGATCGGACCGATGGCGATGTTTTGCAAGGTGGTCAGGTGGTGGAACAGATTGAAGTGCTGGAAAACCATCCCGACCTCCCGGCGGATGAGGCGCAGGGTGGTCTTGTTCTGGGTGATCGGGGTGCCGTTGACGGCGATGTCGCCGCTGGTAAGGGTCTCCAGTCCATTGATCAAGCGGATGAAAGTGGTTTTGCCCGAACCGGACGCCCCGATGATGACGACCACCTCTCCTTCTTTCACCGTCATGGAAATGTCTCTGAGAACGACATTGTCACCGAATTTTTTGGAGACATTGCTCGCAGTGATCATGTCCTTGCTATCGTTAGGCAATTTGGAACTTCCTTTCCAAGTACCCGGAAACGGCGGTAAGGCTCTGGATTATGGCCAGATAGATGACGGCCACGGCGGTCCAGATCTGCAGGGAGGAGAAGGTCGTCGAGATGACGATCTGCCCCTGCCGCGTCAATTCGTTGATGGAGATGACCGAAAGAAGCGAGGTATCCTTTATGGTCTGAATGAACTGGTTGACCAAGGGGGGGATCATGCGCTTGAAGGCCTGGGGAAGGATGATGTAGCGAAAGGTCTGGACCGTGCTCATGCCGATGCTCAGCGCCGCTTCGGTTTGCCCCCGGTGGACGGAGAGGATGCCGGCGCGGATGATCTCGGTGATATACGCCCCCTCGTTGAGCATGAGGGCGATGGTGCCGGCCACCGGGGTAAAGTACGGATCGAACCAGCGATGGAGGGGAAGGATCATCGGCAGGGCGAAGTAAACGTAGAAGATCTCGACGATCAGAGGCAGGCCCCGGAAGATGTGCACATACATCTCGCCAATCTTGCGCAGGGTTTTATTGGCCGAAATCTTGCACAGAGCGAAGATCAACCCCACCGCCGTAGCCAAAACGATCGTGGCCATGGAATAGTAAAGGGTCAGCTTGGCGCCGTAGAAGAGCTCCGGCAGCGAATCGCGAATGACACCGAAAAAATCCATCGGAATACCCTGTTAAACGGCCGCTGCCGCTCCCTGACGAAGCGGCAGCGGCCGATAAAGTTTTAGAGGCCGCGACGGCCCCCCACGACATCCATCCCGCTATTTGGCGATCTTGACAAAGCCGTGTCTGTCCGCCCCGAAGTAGTGACGGTACAGTTTTCTGTATTTCCCGCTTCGGTAGACTTTGTAGAGCCCGTCGTTGATCTTCTTGAGCAACCAGGGGTCCTGTTTGGTGACGGCGATCCCGTAATCTTCGCCCGTGAGCAGACTACCGACAACGTGGACGTCGGCGTGGCTTTTGGCGTAGTTCAGGTTGACCGGGTTGTCGAAGACGACGGCATCGGCCCCGCCGTTTTGCATCTGGTTGTAGGCATCGTCGATGTTGGTGAAGCGCTGGACGTTGACGCCCGCCTGCTTCGACATCATGAGATCGGCGGTCGTGCCGAGTTTCACGGCAACCGTTTTGCCCTTAAGGTCCGCCATGCCGCGGACGCCGCTTTTTTTCTTTACCAGCACGGAGAGTCCGGAATGGTAGTATGGATGAGAGAAGTTGACGACCTTCGCCCGCTGGTCGGTGATGGTGATACCGGCCACGGCGACATCGATCGTTCCCGTCTGAAGGGCGGGAATGAGCCCCTGGAAGTCCATCGTCTGCATCTTGATGGTCAGCCCTTCCGTCTTGGCGATGGCGTGGATCAGGTCGATATCGAACCCGGTGACTTTGCCGTGTTCCTCCATCTCGAACGGCGGGAAGGTGGTGTCGGCACCTACGGTAATGACCTTCTTCTGGGCATTCTGGGCAATGGCGACACAGGGCGCACTCAGCACGAAGCCAACACAAAGAGCGAAAAACACCGATAGCGATTTTCTCATCTAACCCACCTCCTTTATAAAAAAATTATTGCATCGGATTGGTGAAACGAACGGGTCGTTCGAATCACCCGGGGTTGCAATGCCGCAAACATCGCCTTACGTCAACCATTTTCGATAAGATCCGTTGCAACCAACCTTTTGTTATCGTGAATGGGCGTCGGCGTTCACCTCTTTCCGCGGTGAAGATCGGGGCCGTGGGGTGTGATGGGTCTCCGGCGGCGGGTTCGCATCGGCAGGGGATAAAGGCAAACGATCGAGGTCTTTGGACCCGCGACGTCACGGCGGCGCAAGGAACCGGGCAGAAGTCGATTTGCCGGAGTCTTTCCTGGGCGCTTTCGCGTCTCTCGTGCTTGACCGACCAAGGCACGGAGACCTCATCGCGTCGCGTCCGCCCCCGGCGCTCGCGCCGAGTCGGGTGTTTCGGCGACCGGGGGCAGCGGCAGATGAATCCGAAACGAGCTGCCCTTGCCGGGCGTGCTCTCCACGGAGACATGCCCGCCGTGGACCTGAACGATGTGTTTGACGATGGCCAGGCCCAGACCGGTGCCGCCCATCTGCCGGCTTCGGGCCGCGTCGACCCGGTAAAATCGCTCGAACAACCGCGGCAGGTGTTTCTTGGAAATTCCGGGCCCGTTGTCGCTCACCTCGACCACGGTTTCGCCGCCGGCCTTTCGCGCCGAGAGCTGCACCGAGCTGCCGGGTGGGCTGTACTTGATGGCGTTGTCGAGAAGATTTACCACGGCCTGCTCCAGCAGCGGGGCATCGGCCATGACCCGCACGGCGGCATCGGCGGCCGCAAGAACCGTGATGCCGCGTGCCTCGGCCCTGGGCTGGCAAGCCTGAAGGGCCGGCTTGAGGACATCGGCCAGGGGCACGGCTTTCAGGTGCAAATCCATCGACCCCTTTTCTTGTTCCAGGCGCGATAGCTTCAACAGGTCCTCGATGATGGCCGCCAGGCGGTTCACGTGTTTCTCGATAATCTCCAGGAACCGCTCGGCTTCGGCCGGATCGTCCACCCGATGGAGCCGCAGCGTTTCGACAAATCCCTTGATGGCCGTCAGCGGCGTCCGGATCTCATGGGAGACGTTGGCCACAAAATCCCGGCGGACGTTTTCCAGCCGGCGCAACGGGGTCACGTCGTTTAAAACAACCAGAATGCCGATCTGCACGTTCTGGGAATCGCACAAGGGGGCGCAGTGCATGTGCAGAATCCGTTCGTCGCCCTTGTAGAGGACGATGTCGCCTTCGGCCATCTGCTTGCCGGTGCGGGCACGGGTGAGGATGTCTTGAAAAACCGTGTTTCGGATCAGTTCGTGGAGGTGCCGGCCGATGCCCGCGCCCGCGGAGACGTTCACGATGGCCTCGGCGGCATGGTTCATCCGGATCACCCGGTCGTCCATGTCGGCGGCGATGACGCCTTCGATCATGCTGGAGAGGATCGCCTCGATCTCGTTTCGCTGGGAGACCGTCTTATGGATCCGCTCTTCGATCTCCCGGGCCATGTGGTTCATGGTGACGGCCAGGGCGCCGAATTCCTCCGAATTCGACACCGGGATGGAACGGCCGAAATCGCCTGCGGCAAAACGCCGGGCCCCCTGCCGGATCTCGTCGATGGGCCGGGCGATGCGCCGGGACACCATCAGGCTGAGGATCACGGCGAGCAGTGCGATGATCAATCCCACGGCGACGATCCGCCACCGCATGCCGGAAAGCTCCGCGTCGATGGCGGAAACGGCGATGGCCGTCCGGACCACGGCGACCACCGAGCCGCCGTCCATCACCGGCACGGCCACAAACATCATCCGCTGATTCAAGGTATTGCTGTCGCGAATCGCCGTCCCCGGGATCCCCTGGAGGGCCTTGCGAATCTCTTCCCGGTCGCCGCGGTTTTCCATCTTCCGATAATCCTGCCGGGAGTCGCCGATCACGGCTCCCGAGGGGAGCACCACCGTGATCCGGACGCCGGGCTCCACGCCCAGGCCGTGGATCCCGGCGTTGACCGTCGGGGCATCGAGCGGCACTGGAAGGCGGCGGATCGTATCGGCGATCAGGCGGGCCTGGGCCTGCAATCCGACCCGGGTCTGATTCAGGTAGAACTGCTTCGTGGCCGCGGTGGCAAAGAGGATGGCGGCCGCCAGGGGCAGAACCGTCAGCAGCAGATAGGAAGGGAACAGCTGCCACAGAAGGCGTTTGGCTTTGATCATGGCCGATCCCTGAAGCGGTACCCGACCCCGCGGACGGTCTCGATATAACCACCCCGGCTCCCGAGTTTCTTCCGCAGCCCGACGATCTGCACGTCCACGGAGCGATCCGTCACCGGGTAGTCGTCTCCTTTGACCGCGTCCACGATCTGGGACCGCGTGAACACCCATCCCGGCCGCCGGGCA
>JBJKPT010000364.1:0-2303 GCA_046706045.1 Desulfobacterales bacterium | reverse complement strand
CTGATAGATATGGAGCGCATGGGGAGAGACCAGAACGATTTCGTTCAGCCCGTCTTTGTTGACATCCCCCACGGCCAGGCCGTTGATGAGAAACGGAAAGCTGTGGCTCTTCCAGAATTCGTTGCCCCGGAGGCTCGCTCCCCCTGTGGTGACGAACGCCGGGTTCAGGGAACTGCTGGTTTGGCCCGCCGGTGCGCCAATCGCCCCTTCGCCCGGGGCCTGAGAAACGCCGGGGGGTACGAGTTGTCCGTTTTGGATCAGGTTGTTCGGGTTCATCCGCGGGTTCGTCTGCGCAGGGGCCGCGGCAACGGGCGCCGGTGTCGATACCGCAGGCGCCGGGGTCGGCGCGGGAGCCGCGGGCACGGCCCGCCCAAAGACCTTTGAATTGATTTCGGTTGCGAGCTGGTTAATTTCCGGAATCACCTGCCCCATGGTCTGGGTCTGTTTGAAAAACGTGACCGGCGGCCGGTTTCCGGTCGCGTCCAACATCCGGGCATCGATGCTCACGCTGTCCCCGAACAGGGAGATGGTGCCGCGCAGCGCATTATCGGCCTTGAGCTTGGCCGCCAGCATCAGGGCGAGTCTGTCGTCGTGGAAGCCCTTGGACTCGGCCAACGCCTCGGCGGTGGCGACCGGATCGATCACCTCGACCTTTCCGGCCCAGGAAAGCCGGGATGTCAGCATATCGGTGATGCCGTTTTTCAGGAACGTGTAATCCTTATCGGCGTTGATTTGAAACGGCAGAATCGCGACCCGCAACGGGGCCGCGCAGACGGCCGTCGTCATTCCCAGAACGAGAAAAGCGACGATGGAAAGCCAGAAACCGCGTGGGGATTTCAACGTTCATCTCCTTGTAACACCGTTGGTGGCGCTGTTTGCGGCGGTGAAAGGCCCGTTCGGCAGAGCCCTCGTCCACGGATCGAAAATGGTGCGCGCGGATCCGGGCGGGCGGACGATGTGAATCGGAGCAACAGCCCCCGGGGCTGTTTCGAGGATTCCAATCGAAGCGCCCAGCGCGAAGCTCGCGCAAAAGGGCCGTTCGTGGGTGGGCACAGGCAACGATCCCGCCCTTCGCGAGAAAAGAAGGGTCCACGATCTTTATCGGAGCCATTCCTACCATCCCCGTACGGCCTTGTAAAGGAATGGCGGACCGGTACCGATCACCCCGCTCCGCAACGATTGCCGTGACCCGATGGTTACAAATGCCGGCATGGGTGTATAATGCCGGTGCCAGATGAATGAAACGATACGGAAGGGGAGGTAACGATGAAACCAAACGGGTTGAAGATTTTTTTGGCGGCCCTCTGTTTTCTCATGATCGCTTTCGCCGCCCATGCGACGTATTACAAATGGCGCGATGACAACGGGGTGCTTCATTTCGGGGAATCGCCGCCGCAGGAGTTCATCCATCGGGCGGTCCCCTACGACGAGGTGATTCCCGCCCCTTCCCAAGGTGCGTCCGCTTCCGAAGCGGCCCCCTCGCAGGCCGCCGACGATTCCTCTTCGAAGAAGGCCGCCCCGGAACCGGCGGCCCCGTCCAACCCGGAAACGCCGGTGGAGATTCGAAACAATTCCGTGATCGTGCCGGTCACCCTCAAAAGCTTTGCCGGCAACAGCTTCACGGCCCACCTGGTCCTGGATACCGGGGCGAGCGACACAACGATTTATACGGACGTGGCGGTCAAGGCCGGCGCCTACATCCACTGGCGCGGCCACATCGAGGTTGCCGGCGGAGGCAAGGTCATGGCCGGGGTCGCCTCCTTCAGCCTGCTCAAGGTGGGGCCCTACACGGCGGACAACTTTAAACTCGTGGTGATCCCCCATCCGGGAACCCACCGCGACGACGGCCTTCTCGGAAACGACTTTCTCCGCCAAATCAATTACCGGGTGGATTACAAGCGCAAATGCATCGTCTGGCTGGGAAAATCCACGTCACCCCAATAGATCGTGTCCATCCCCAAATGGCCCTATTACGCGATTTCTGCGTTGGTCGATCGATTTGAATCCTCGAAATAGCCCGCTATTCCTCCGGTTCAAATCGTCCGCCCGCCTTGACCTCACGCAAAATTGCCTATCCTGGGATGGACACTCGATAAAAGAAACCGCATGGAAAGATACCCGATGCCGTGTGGCATCGCGGCCGGAAAGATCCGCCGGGTGACGGTCTCCGCATATCGGGGACAAGGCGCGGTCGCGCACGGGGATCGCTTCCGGTCGCTTCGAATTTCCTCGACGGCGCCTGTTTGACAGGTCGTGGCGGGTGTTTATGTTCCGGTTCATGCAAAAATTGGACCGTTACAATC
>JBJKPT010000363.1:0-2686 GCA_046706045.1 Desulfobacterales bacterium | reverse complement strand
GCCCGGGCCGCCGCCACCGGCGCAATGGTGTGAGGGACCCCGGGGCTGACGATCACGAGATCCGCGGCGGTGAAGATACTCCGGGGGTGTTCGCCGAGTATGCAATCGATCCCCTCGGCGGAAAGGGCGGCGGCCGAGTCGGCCAGGAGTTCGGGCCGGGCCATGTCGGTGGCCGTCACCGCGGCGCCGCGGTGGGCCGCCAGCCGTGCGGCCGCGATCCCCGAGCGTTTGAGCCCGACCACCACCACCCGTTTTGCTGCAAGCTCATGCATCGATGCCGTCCTTAAAACCGGTTCATCGGGATCGGGGCCGCCATCGGCGGCGGGGTCGAGTCCCGATTTCGATGGCGATCCCGATGTTAAAAACGTTACCGCAACTTCAACGTGCTCAGCGCGAGCAGCGCGAGCGCGATGGCGACGATCCAGAACCGGACGATGACCTTTGGCTCCGGCCATCCCTTGAGTTCGAAATGATGGTGCAGGGGCGCCATCTTGAAGATCCGGCGCCCCTTGGTGAGCTTGAAAAAACCCACCTGGAAAATCACCGACAGGGTTTCGACCACAAAGAGGCCGCCCACCAGCACCAGGAGCACCTCCTGCTTGGTGATGACCGCCACGACCCCCATCACGGCGCCCAGGGAAAGGGAGCCCACATCGCCCATGAATACCTGGGCCGGGTAGGCGTTGAACCACAGAAACCCGAGCCCGGCGCCGGCAAGAGCCCCGCAGAACACCGCGATCTCGCCGCAGCCCGGCACCGGTGGAATCTGGAGGTACTGGGCGATCCGGGCATGGCCGGCCACGTAGGCGAAGATCATGTAGGTTGCCGCGGCGATGGTGAACGGGCCGATGGCCAACCCGTCGAGGCCGTCGGTGAGGTTGACGGCGTTGGAGGTGGCGGTGATCACCAGGGCTGCGAACGGGATGTACCACCAGCCGAGATTCGGCGAGGCCCGTTTGAAAAACGGGATGGTGACCGTGGTGGTAAAATCGCTGATGTTGTAGAGCATGAGACCAGCGGTCAGGGCCAGGAGCACCTGGAGGAGGAACTTGCCGCGGGCGCTCAATCCCTTGCTCTGCTTTTTCACCTGCATCAGGTAATCGTCGGCGAACCCGATGAGACCGAATCCGATGAGCACGTAAAGCGCTACCCAGACGTAGGCGTTTTCCAGGTCGGTCCACAGGAGTACGGACACGGCCACCGAGCCGATGATCAATGCCCCGCCCATGGTCGGCGTGCCGGCCTTTTTCAGGTGGGTCTGCGGGCCGTCGTCCCGGACGTATTGCCCGACCTGCAGTTTCCGCAACCGCCCGATCACCCAAGGACCGAAGAAAAAACAGAGCAGGAAGGCCGTGAGGCTCGCGTAGATGGTCCGGAACGTGATGTAGCGAAAGACGTTGAACGCCGAGATGCTCTGATGCAGTGGGTAGAGATAATGGTAGAACATCAGCGATTCCGTTATTTGCCGTTATCGTCGTCCGGCGGGGCCGTTGAAAGCGCCGCCACCACGGTTTCCATGCCCATGGCGCGTGATCCCTTGACCAGCACCCAATCCCCGGCACGCAGCCGGGCCTTAAGATCAGCGACGATTGTTTTGTGATCGCCGGTCACCACGGCCTCCGGGGAAAGGCCGGCGGCCTTGGCGCCCTCGGCCACGGCACCGGCAAACTCGCCGGCGGCGTAAAGGCGATGGACGCCGCTTCGGGCCGCCGCCGTGCCGATGTCGCGATGAAGGGCCGTCGATGCCGCGCCGAGCTCTTTCATGTCACCGACGACGAGGTACCGGGGCGCCGAGCCGGCCATGGCCGCCAAGGTGTCGATCGCCGCGGCCATGGAGGCGGGGTTCGCGTTGTAGGTGTCGTCGATCAGGGTTGCACCGTTCACGGCATCGGTGAAGCCCATGCGGCCGCGTACCGGGCGGAACGCTTCGAGGCCCGCGGCGACGGTCTCGGGCGAAAGCCCGCAAAGGTGGCCCACGGCCGCCGCGGCCGCCGCGTTATGGGCCATGAACCGGCCGAATACGGCCATGGCGACATCCACGCTGCCGGAGGGCATGTGCAGCCGGAACCGGATGCCCGTGGCCCCTTCCCGGAGATTCGAGATCCGGACATCGGCGGTCTTCGTCGCCCCGTAAGAGAACACCGGGCAGGGGGCTTTTTCGGCCAGGACCCGGGAAAACGGGTCATCGGCGTTCAATACGGCCCGGCCGTCCGGCGGGAGCCGTTCGATCATCTCGCCCTTGGCGTGGGCGATCCTTTCGAGGCTGCCGAAAAATTCCAGGTGGGCCGGGCCGATGTTGGTGATGACGCCGATGGCGGGCCCGGCGATCTCGGTCAACCGGGCGATTTCGCCGGGCCGGTTCATGCCCAGTTCGACCACGGCCCGTTGGTGGATCGGGGCAAGTCCCAGAAGGGTCAGGGGAAGCCCGATCTCGTTGTTTCGGTTTCCGGTTGTGGAAAGAACCCGGAAACCCCGGGAGAGCACATCGGCGGTCAT
Source organism: Desulfobacterales bacterium (assembly GCA_046706045.1). Lineage (GTDB taxonomy): Bacteria > Desulfobacterota > Desulfobacteria > Desulfobacterales > JBDRRP01 > JBJKPT01. Next base: position 190 of record JBJKPT010000363.1, on the reverse strand, counting down.
CTGCCGGGTCGACGTCTTGCCGTTGCTTCCGGTGATGGCGGTCACCGGCGCGTCGTGACGCAGCCGGTGATAGGCGGCGAGCCGGCCGAGGGCCGCCACCGTGTCCGGAACCACCAGGCAGGCGAGATCGGTACGCCGCCGGAGTGCCTCGGGCAGGGTTTCGACCCCCTGGGTATCGACAAAGACCACC
>JBJKPT010000362.1:0-1938 GCA_046706045.1 Desulfobacterales bacterium | reverse complement strand
TGTCCTGGGTGGCGCTGAAAAAGGCCACGAGAACGGCGACGGCCACGGTCAATCCGATACGGCGGGCCGGATCCGTGTGGCCCAGTGCGACGATGGCAAGGATCAGAAGCAGCTGGGAGACGAGCAGCCAGCCCCGCCGTCGCCCGAAAAACGGCAGGCCGTAGCGATCCATGAAGGGCGCCCAGAGAAATTTCCAGGTATACGGCACCTGGACCAGGGTGATGGCCCCGATCTCCGTCAGGTCGATGTGCGCTTCGGTCATCCACGCCTGGAGGACGCTCATGGTGAGCAACAGCGGCAATCCGCAACCGAAACCCTGGATCAGGGCGATGAGCATGCGGGCGCTGAAGACCTGTTCGATCAGGCGCGGCCGGGGCGGCGGGTTCATTCGAATCACCGGAAAAACGGGTCGGGATCAAAAAAAAGGGCAACGGCACCCTTGCCGTTGCCCGGGCCGTTACGGGCAACCATTGTTGGTTATGAATCGGCTGTCAAGCAATCTTCTCAGGCATCCCGTCGACCGAAGCCTTCCATCTGGCCCGGGGTCACGATGGCCCCAAAGGCGCTCTTCAAGGCCGAAAGCCCTGCGCGCTGAGCATCGAGAACCGCAAAGAAGCGTGCGGGAATGTTTTCTTCCTTGCCGTAGGCGTTGCGCTGAAGGTCGAGGCGGGCGAGGATGTTGTCGATATACAAGGAAAACTGCTTGTCATAAAGGGTTCGCGGGTATTCCTTGCCGAGAATATCCGTGAACAACCGCCTGAGGTCTTCATATTTCGGAAGGCCTCCGATGGGGCTCTCCAAGGTTTCCACTTCCCGGTGTGCCAGACGATCCAGCCAGGCAAGCCAAACCCTTACGTCGCGCTTTTCCCCGAGCAGGGCTTTGGAATTTCCCCCCCGTGCCGCATGGGTCAGAAAATAGTTCAACCCGGCGATGATCGGGGTCTGCTCAGGGTCAAGATCCGGATGGCCGAAAAATTGGAATTGTGCTTGCATGTAATCGCCCAAAGCCCCGGGGATAAACGGCGCGTTGGCCCACGGGGCGCGCTTCACACCGGTGGCGCCGACCTCGGTGGCCGTGGCCGCGGAAACGATGTTTGCACCGATGCAAACGCCGTAATCCGCGTTTTTCGCCACCCGGATCGGCGGCATGGTGTCGCTGTCGCGGCCAGAGTAAGTGATCACCCGTACCGGCACACCCCGAGGGTCCTCGCAGGCGTCGCTGTAATTGGCAAGGGCTTTGGCCGAGACCGTGCACCGGGCGTTGGGGTGGGAGACCGGGACAGGTTTTCCCTTGGCATCGGTTTTCCCCGGGAGCCATTCGCCTTGGAAATTGTAACCGGGTCCTGGGGTGGGCCTGCCGTCACCGGTCCAGCGCGGGGTGCCGTTTTCATCGATGAGTACATTGGACCAGATCACCTCGGTGACCGGGTGGATGAGGATGTCGACCAGTTTCGGATCGCCTTCGACGTTGACGTCCTCCACGATGCCGAAAATGCCGCATTCGGGATTGATGGCCCGGATGATACCCCGCTCATCCCGCCAAAGCTGGGCCAGGTCGTCGCCCACGAACCGGTCGCCGGCCATGGCGGTGGTGGTTTTGCCGCAGCCGCTCGGCGCCGCGCCCAAGCACCAGGTTACCCGGCTTCCCGGACCGTTGACGCCGGTGATGAACATGTGTTCGGCCAATTCGTCGGCCCTGTGCTCGTAAACGGCCTTGTCCACGGCAAACCGGTGATTGCCCTTTTTCAAAAGCAGGGTGTTGCCGGCATAGGTGCAATGAAAGCTGTAGGTGGTCCAGTGACTGCGGTCCATGTAGACCCGGGCGTTGGGCAGGTCCTCGGCACGGTTGCGGCCCTGACTGTGGATGTTGGTGAAAAAATATCCGCACCGTTCGACCTCGGCCTCGAAGGATTCGAAGGCGTTTCGGTAAAGAATGTC
>JBJKPT010000361.1:0-2653 GCA_046706045.1 Desulfobacterales bacterium | reverse complement strand
GCCACAGGGAGTACTCGTATTGAACGGCGGCAATGGGATGGATCCGGTGGGCGCGACGGACCTGCTCGGCCGTCACGTTGCTGAGCCCCAGAAAACGCACCATTCCCGCGCCCACGGCCTCCACCATCGCGCCCATGGTTTCTTCGATGGGAACCGCCGGATCCGGATAGTGAAGGTACCACAAATCGATGTGCGACATGCCCAGCCGCCGGAGGCTTGCCTCAAGGGCCTGCCGGACCTAGGCCGGGCGACCGTTGATGATCAGGAAAAATCCCCATCCCGCCGGCGCTTCGGTGCCGGTCCGGTTCGGATCGAAGACAACGCCGAACTTCGAGGTGACAAAGGCCCGATGTGGCCGGCCGGTCAGGGCGCGGACGATCCACTGCCGTTGCGGCCGTTACCGCAGGCGTCGGCCGTACCGATCAAGGTGCAGCCCGCGCCCAGGGCATACCGGAGGACCGTGGCGGCGTTCGGTTCATCCGTTGCGCCGTAATACCCTTCCAGGCCCATGGCGCCGTATCCGACGGCACCGACCCACGGTCCCTCCCGGCCCAGTCTCCGATGTGGGCTCATTTTGATTTCTCCCTACGATTTTCGGGGGTTCGCGAAAAAAACCCCGGGAATCTCGATTCGGTGGCGCCAAACGCCGGCACCGTGCTTCTTAACGATCATGCGTCCGGAATTGGCGACGTCAAGGCGGGGAACCGACCCCATTCGGGGGGCAGCCTCCTCCCGGGGCGCAGGGGCCGTTGCCGGGGAAGGCGGGTACAAAACGCGTTTTGCCCGATGGCGCAGAGAAAGAGGTGCGGCACCGGGGTAAAGACGGCCGGGACGAACCGCTTCCGTTGTCTGCGTCGCCCGTACCGGGCAAGCGGTCGCAAGGCCGCGGCGAGGGAAACTCGGATCGAGCGCGCCGATCACTCCGAGAAGAGCGCGGCGGCCCGATCGATGTCTTCCGGGCAGAAGACGAACAGGCATTTCTCCTTGGGGGAGGAAACCGAACCGTAGACGTAATTGATGTTGATCCCTTCTTCACCGAAGCGCGATGCCAGTTCGGCCAGAGTGCCGGGCCGGTTTTCCAGCTCTACGGCGATCACCGGCAGGATGTCGAAGAGGTAGCCGTGGGTGGTGAGCAGATCGATCGCCCGATCGGTCTGATCGGCGAGAAAGCGGATCAACGCGAATTCCACGGAATCCTTCCGCATGGAGTTGTAGCTTGCGGCCGAAGCGATGCGCTTCAGGGACTTTCCCCGCGCCATGAAAAGCCCCTTGACGTAATCCGAGGCGTCCTGGATCGTCAGAGCGTCGATATTGATTTTGGCCTCGGCCAGAAGCGTTGTGAGCTTCCCCAGTTCCCCGGGCACATTCTTCATGAAAAGGGAAATTTCGGTTCGGACCATGACGGACTCCTGTCGGCTGAATGCATGAGGCAGCGATGGCGCCGGCGCAGTTGGTTTGCACCCTCCACCGAGGATGGCGCATCTTCGGGCGGGCACGAAAAGCGCGTTCGGATCAGGATCGGGGGCCGGTCCACTCGGTATCGTCGTCGATGAGTGGGGCGACGTTGCCCCGGAATGCGCCTTCCATGCGATCCGGGTCCGTTGCGTTGTGGACCAGCAGGTTTTTCAAATGCAGGTAGCTATCGATATCCAGGGCGTCAAAGCGAATTCCCATCCCGTCTTTGCCATGGCGAATGACCCGGGCGGTGACGCGAATCCGCAATTCGCTTGAGGTGCCGGACAGCTCGATTTCGACCTTGCACGGGGAATCGATGGCCAATCGAACCGGTGTTCGGACAAAAAGGCCCTTCAGACTGATGTCCCTCAGTTCGGCATTGCTTTCGAAGCGTTCCTCCCCGCTTTGAATGCGCACCCGGGTGGAAAAAGGCACCCGTTCGTGGCGACGGCGTTCGGTTTCGGCAGTGTTCATCCCTTTCCCCCCTAAACGATTTCGCTGGTTCCCGTTTCCGATGTCCATCCCAAATGCGATTGTCGTATCCGCCCGCAAAAGAGACCGCTGCCGCGATTTCTGCGTCGGGCGAACCGATTTGAATCCTCGAAAGAGCGCGCCAGGCCCCGAGTGGTCCCGGGCTTAAATACGGTGAAGCGCTGAGATGGTCGAGGCACCAGGGTCGCAAGGCGCGAGAAGCGAGAATACCAGGCGTATTTGAGCGTCGAGCAACGCCGAGACCCTGGACGGATCGGCCATCGAATGCCATTGTGGTAATGTGCATGACCACTGAGCGCGTGCAAAATTGCCAATCCGTCGGTGACTCCATCGTAGGCGCTGCCGGTATCGGCTGTCAACACCCAGCACATGCGACCGTTCTCCTTTGGACGGCGCAAGCGCGGGAGTGATTGACAGACTGTACTTAACATAATAAAATTGTTAAACATTATTGAATGTTCACCCACAAACGACATCGCCGTTGCGATTTCGTCGTGGAGCGAACCGGCTGAAACGCACGTGGCGCCGTCCATCCGCGGATGGTCACGGTGCGCACCCCAACGGAAGGATCGACGTCGCCATGGCACAACGCCCGGTCATCATCCCCGTTGCCGGCGGCAAGGGCGGCGTGGGAAAGTCGCTGGTGGCGGCAAACCTCGCCGTGGCATTGTCCCGCATGGGCAAGCAAAGCATTGCCATCGATTTG
>JBJKPT010000360.1:0-2763 GCA_046706045.1 Desulfobacterales bacterium | reverse complement strand
ACCCCATGCTGACCGGATTCGAGGCTTTCAAATTGGCCATCGTGGGATTTTTCATCCCTTTCGTTTTCGTCATGAACCCGGCCCTGCTGATGAGGGGTTCCCTGTTGGAAATCTATTCGGTTCTCGCAGCCATGTCGCTGGCCATTTTGTGCTTTTCCTCGGCGCTTTCCGCGTATCTGGGCCGACCCCTCAAATGGGTCGGCCGCAGCGGCCTCTTCGCCCTGGCCGCGGGGCTTGTGACCATCGCCGCCTACCGGCAGATCGTCAACCTGCCGGAAATCCGGATTGCCTTGACCCTCGTCCTCCTTTTCCTGGTCTCACGGCCCCTGTTGCGCCGCATGCGCATGCAACCCTCGACAAACACCGCCGAATAGGAGCCGCAATGAACGCAAACGCAAGGAGTGGGGCGGCTACGCGGGGGGCCGACGTGGTGGTGATCGGCGGCGGGGTGATCGGAACCTCCATCGCCTACCACCTGGCCCGGCGCAAGGCGACGGTCATCCTCGTGGAACGGGGCGATCTCACCGCCGGAACCTCCGGCGCCTGCGACGGCGTGGTGTTCCTGCAGTCCAAAAAACCCGGCATCCACCTTCGGCTTGCCATGGAGAGTCGCAAGCGGTTTGCGTGGCTGCGTGACGCGTTGCCCCTCCCGGTCGAGTACCGTGAATGCGGCGGCATGGTTGTCATCGAAAACGAAGCCGAAGGCCGGGTGATGACCCAATACGCGCAGGATCAACGCAGCATCGGTCTGGACGTGAGCCTCCTGGACGCCCGCCAGGCCCGTGAGCTGGAGCCCGAACTGTCCCCGGCCATTGCCGGCGCCACCCATTCGTCCATGGACGGTCAGGTGAACCCCATCGCCCTGACCCAGGCGCTGGGCCTTGGTGCGCAGCGCCTGGGGGCGAAATTGATGACCCATACCACGGTGACCGGCATCTGCCGCCGCGGCGAACGGATCGCCGGGGTCGACACGGACCGGGGCCGAATTTTCGGCGATGCCGTGGTCAACGCCGCCGGCGCCTGGGCCGCCCGGATCGGCGCCATGGCCGGGTTGACCGTTCCCATCCGACCCCGCCGGGGCCAGATTCTCGTTACCCAGGCGGTACCGCCGCTGATTTCGCATTGCATGATTTCCGCCCGATACATCGCCGCCAAGTACGACCCACGGTTGGCCGGCCAGGGTGATGAAGGCGTCTCCATGGAACAGACCGACAGCGGCAACCTGTTGCTGGGCTCCACCCGCGAGTTCGTGGGAGAGGACCGGCACACCACCATCGACGGCCTGCGACGCATCGCCCTCAGGAGTTGTGCGCTGCTGCCGGCCCTGGAACGGATCCAGGTGATCCGGAGCTTTGCCGGACTGCGGCCCTATACCCCCGACGGGATGCCCATCCTGGGGCCGGTGGATGGCCTCTCCGGGTTTTTCATGGCCGCCGGCCACGAGGGCGACGGCATCGCCCTGTCCCCCATCACCGGGCATTTGATCGCCCAGCAAATCATAGACGGCCGCACCGACATCCCCCTGGACCCCTTCCGCCTGGAGCGTTTCGATCCGGCGGCAGAAAGACACCCCGATGATGCGCCCTGGCACTGACCGCATACCCCGCGGGTCCACCGTCACGGTGACCGTCAACGGCCGGCCCGTCCAGGCCCATCGGGGACAGAGCGTTCACGCCGCCCTGGTGGCGGCCGGATTCCTGGCCGTGCGGAAAAGCAAAACCGGCCGCCGCCCCCGGGGCGCATTCTGCGGCATGGGCGTCTCCTACGAGTGCCTCGTGACCTTCGACGGGCAACCCAACCAGCGGGCCTGCATGCGCCTGGTGTCGCCGGGCATGGAGATTCGAACCGATGCCGACAACCTGTGACGTGGCCATCCTCGGAGCCGGTCCGGCCGGCCTGGCCGCGGCCGGCACGATAGCCGGACACGGACTCAATGTGCACCTGCTGGATGAAAACCCCCACTTGGGAGGACAATTGCTCAGAGGTCTTGCCTCTGCTTGGCCCGCGAAAGCGCGGGCCGGAATCGACGGCGCCCGGCGAAAGGGACTGCGTCTGATAAAGCGCCTGGCGCGCAGCGGTGTCACCGTTTCCAAAGGGGCCCAGGTGCTTGGCATATTCCCGCAAAACCGGATTTTGGTGCAGGCCGAAGACGGCCGGGTCGACGAGATGGCCGCCCGGTGCATCGTGTGCGCCACCGGAGCCCGGGAGCGTTTCATTCCCTTTCCCGGGTGGACCCTGCCCGGCGTAATTTCCACCGGGGCCGGCCAGATCCTGCTCAAAGGCTCGGGGATATTGCCGGCCGCCACCACCCTGGTGGGCGGCACCGGCCCGCTGCCCCTGCTTCTTGCCGCCCAGCTCGTGGCTCATGGCGGCCGGGTACCGGCGGTGGTGGACGGGTCCTCGCTCAAAGAAAGATACCGGATGTTGCACATGCTGCCCCGGATGCCGGGCAAGCTGGCCCAGGGCGCCTGGCTGATGGCTTCGCTGGCGGCCGCCGGCGTTCCCATCCGCTTCAACCGCCGGATCCTCAGCGCTTCTGGAGACAATCGTCTGGAAGCGGTCACGGTCGCCCGCGTGGATCGCCGCGGCCGGATCGTCGCGGGTTCGCAGCAGACTTACCGGACCGGGTGTCTGGCGGTGGGATTCGGGTTTGTACCCAACATCGAACTGCTGCTGCAAGCCGGCTGTGAAACGCTGCACCGGATCGATCGGGGCGGGTGGGTCGCCTGCACCGATGACCGCCTCGAAACATCGCTCCCCGGC
>JBJKPT010000359.1:0-1562 GCA_046706045.1 Desulfobacterales bacterium | reverse complement strand
CGCTTAGAAACCCCTCGGGGGAGACGTCGGTGCCCACGGCCAGCGCCGTCTCGGTCTCGCCGGCGGCAACGCTGTTGCAGGCCATGCGCATGGCGGCCGATCCCGTGGCGCAGGCGTTGTAGACGTTGACCACCGGCACGCCGGTTTCGCCGAAGACGCTCTCCAGGTACTGGCCGGAGAGATGGCCCGCATTGCCGCCGTAGATGTAGATGCCGGAAAAGATCGCCTGGATCTGCCTCCATTCGACCCTCGCGTCCTTCAGGGCGTTGTGGACGGCCACGGTGCCGATGTCCACAAAGGTCTTTTCCCTGAACTTGCCCCAGGGATGAAGCCCGGTGCCGATAATGTGAATATCTTTCATCGTGAATGCCTCGTCGTGTCGTTGATTGCTTGGCGGAAGGGGCCTAGCCGAGCACCCGGAACGCCCAGGTGACCACCTCTTTTCCTTCATCGGTCGTGTAGAGGGTGTAGGTGGTCGTCTCCACCGTGAGCCCGATCTTCAGGGCGCCGAGATCGCTGTCCACGATCAGGCCGGCGACCTGGATCCCCTCGGGAAACTCCACCAGGCCCAGGCCGTAGGGGGTGATGTCCCCGCTGGTCTTGAACGGCGGCGGGCACATGTAGTGCTGGATGGTGTAGCTCGCGAGCCGGCCTTGGTTGCTCAAGAGCACCTTCTCGACCCCCTCCCGGGAGCAGCCGGGCCGGTGCTGGGCATGGTACTCCGGAAAGAAGTACGTTCCGCAGGCGCCGCACTTCGCACTCCGGATGCGGACCCCGTCCGGGGCCCAGGCGAACAGATCCGGCAGAGCCGGCACTTTTCCTTCAACCACATCCATCTTTTCCATGAATTGACTTCCTCCTGGTAAATGCGGGACCGTCCAAAAAGCGGATTTAACGGCCCTGAAACACCGGTTCCCGTTTTTCGATGAAGGCGTCGACCCCTTCGATTTTGTCTTCCGTGTTCCCGAAACCCATGGCATCCTCCCGGGCGGTAAAAAAAACCGGGATACGAACCCCGATCATTCCTTGTGCCTGGCTTTCCAGGCGCCGTATTCGCAGAGCCTGCTCAAGGCCTTGACGCCGGAAATGAGCGACGTGAATACCGGCAGGTCCTTTCCCACCTCTTCCATGATGCGGTTTTTGAAGCGGTTGTAGCCCACGAGCATGCAGACGATGACCGGTTTGCCGTATTTTTCGGTGATCTTCTGAACGGTTTTTTGTTCAAGCACCGGCATCGTGTACTCGAACCCGGCAAGGATCAAGACCGCGGCGTCGATCCCCGGATCCTTCAAGGGTGCTGCCAGGGTGGTCTCCAGGGTCTTCACCAGGCCGAGCTTCTCGATGGAGTACCAGAGATCGACGGGGTTAGCCGGCGGCATGTTCGGCGGGAAAACGTCTTTTAACGCGGCCACGGTCCCGGGGCTGAGTTTCGGCATCGCAAGACCGTGCTCCACGCAGATATCGGAGACCACCACGCCGACGCTTCCCGCGGCGGTGACGATGGCCACGCGGTTGCCCCCGGGGATCGGCTGGGTGCTGAAGACCTTGGCGAAGTCCTTGAT
>JBJKPT010000358.1:0-2364 GCA_046706045.1 Desulfobacterales bacterium | reverse complement strand
CTCCAAGGCGATCCAGCCACAAGGGGGCGCGGGCCTTGAGCTTCATCACCAGGTGCGCCCACTCGTAGTCGAGCTGGCCCTGCGTGACGGGCAACGGTGCCACAGCGCCGCCCGGCCCGATCTTTTTTCCGTCAAAACGATAGCCCCGTCGGAGCGCTTCGGCATGAATCCAGCGAAGGTATTCCGCAATGGTCGTCCGCGGGGCTGCGGCGTGCCGGAACCGCCCAAGCTGCGGATGATGCCGGTAGCCCCGGGTACGCCCCGCCAGCACGGCCTGGGCGAGCAGGCCCTCACGCCACAACGCCACGAGACCTATTGGATCCAGGTATTGCGGATGCAGCGACCAAAGCCTCATCCGTCACCCCCGAAAAACCATGGTTTTTTCCGCCGGTGCCGCGTGCCAGCCGGGTTGGGTCGGCGTTCGACTTCCGGGCCTTGAATCTCGAAGTTTGAACCCTGAATCTCAATACCACCCTCTGTCGGTGACCACAAGCCGACCCCGCGACGGCCCCGACGCTCAGGGAAAATCAACATCTCGCGATTTGTCGGCAACCGGCGGATGAGACAGAGACACGGTCTTTGCTGCCGAGGCCCGGGTGTTAACCCCCTTCGGCACTTGACAAACCCGACCAAATGCTCAGAAGCTAAACACTGGACCCTTTCTTTAAGTTTTTTAGTCAAAGCCTCGCAAAGGAGATCGGAGGATATCATGTCCTTTCCCGATAGAAAAAATACCTACGATTTCGATGAATATTTAACCTGGCGAAACCGTATCGATTACTATGCGGGTGACCCCTTTCTTCAACGGGTCGTCAAGCATTTTGCCGGGGAGCGCTGGAAGACCGTTGACGCGGCGGCCCGAAAGCTCTCCCTCAAAGCGTCCTTTCGCTGGCGCGATTTTGCCGAGGCCGCGGCCCGTCCCGAAAACCGGCCGTATGTCCTGCACTATGATGCGCACCACCATCGGATCGACCGGATTGTCCGCCCCAAGGAAACCCTCGTCATGGAAAAGGAGGTCTTCGGCGAAGCCCTTTTTTCCGCGAAAACCAATCCCTGGGAACGCCTGATCAAGATGTTTTTGATCTACCAGAACGGGGAGGCCTGCATCGCCTGCCCCGTCACCTGCACCGAAGGCCTGGTGGCGGTTCTCGATGCATTTGCCGATACCCCGGAAACCAAACAAATCCTCGCTCACTGCAAAGAAGGGGAAAACGGAGACTTTGCCGTCGGAGCGCAGTACCTTTCAGAGATCCAGGGCGGCTCGGATGTTCCGTCCAATCTGCTGGAGGCCGTTTCGGAAGGAGATACCTGGAGACTCTACGGCACCAAATTCTTTTGTTCCGCCACCCATGCCGACTATGCCGTGGTGACCGCAAAGCCCCGCGGTTTCGAAAAAATCGGTATTTTCGTCGTTCCTTCCTGGATGCCCGGGAACAAAGAAAAGGAAATCCGCAACAGCGCCACCATCGACCGAATCAAGTGGAAGATGGGGACCTCGGAATTGACCACGGGCGAAATCTCCTTCAACGGTGCGGTGGCCTACCCGGTGGGGCCGCTGAATCGGGGGCTCGCCCATGTCGTGGGGATCGTCCTCACCCATTCCCGGTTGACGGTCGGTCTTTCCGGTGCGGCGAGCATGACCCGGGCGGCCCGTGAAGCCATAAAGTACAGCGAATTCCGGACGGCCTTCGGGCAACGTATCGGCCGGTTTCCCATGGTCGCCGGCCAAACTGCCGACATTGAAAAATGCGCCAAGCGAACAACGGCCGGTGCGTTCAGGGTCTACCAGCAATTTCTGCAGCTGGATGGAACGCTCAGAACCGGCATCCGTCCCGATGAGCCGGTCGAATTGCGACGAAAACGCGTTGACGTCCGGGAACTGGTGATGCTCCAGAAAATCACCGCCTCCTGGGATGCGGTGGACCAGATCCGGATGGCCATGTCGATTTTCGGAGGGCACGGCGTGATGGAAGATTTCTCCTGCCTGCCGAGGCTTTATCGGGATGCCGCGGTCAATGAACTCTGGGAAGGACCGCGCAACGTTCTCTTGAGCCAGATCCACCGCGATTTACAGCAGGTGAAATCGTGGTACCGGCCGTCGGCGTTCGTCCGCAGTCTTCTTATCGGGGCGGATCGTGCACTGGTGTCCGATTTTGAGGAGGAAATCGAAAGGTTGGTTGCATACCCGAATCTGGTTGAAAATACGCCGGAAACGGTGGACGCCGGTCGTCGGTGGGACCGCTTCTGCCACCGACTGTTTCATGCGTATCAGGACCTCGCACTCGATGAAGTGGAAATGCTCCCAGATTGAACGGATATTGAAACCAATGATTCCAATCTGCATGATGGATGCAGCCTTGCATA
>JBJKPT010000357.1:0-14028 GCA_046706045.1 Desulfobacterales bacterium | reverse complement strand
AGGCGGGACGGGCCTTTCTCGTGATCACATCATCTGCACCGGATCGATTTCGATGACGGTGCGCCCCCGGTTGTCCTGGAACCATTTTCCATGAGCGGAAACCAGGACCCGGACAACCCCATGGATCGCTCCGGCGTCGTTGCCCTTGATCAGGACCTGCCAGCGGTATTGTCCGGCAATTCGGGCGAGCGGGGCTTCGATGGGGCCGAGCACCTCCACCTCGGCCGATGCCGCCCGCCGGCAGGCCTCGGCCGTCTCGGCGGCCCGGCCGGCGGTCCGCTCCCGATCCGCGCCCTCGATGCGCAGCATCACGAGACGCGAAAACGGAGGGTAATGGAGGCGCCGGCGAAACCCGATTTCAACCTCGTAAAACCGGCGTACGTCCTGGGCCCGGGCCGCGGTCAGGCTGAAGTGGTCCGGATTGAAGGTCTGGAGAATGACCTTCCCCGGCACTTGGCCGCGGCCGGCGCGACCGGCCACCTGGGCCAGGATTTGAAACGTGTGCTCGCCTGAGCGAAAATCCGGCACGTTCAAGGACAAATCGGCACAGACGATGCCGACCAGGGTGATGTTCGGAAAGTCGTGCCCTTTTGCCACCATCTGGGTACCGATGAGCACATCGGTCTCCCCGCGCCGCAACCGCTTGAGAATTTTCAGGAGCGCGCCGCGCCGGGCGATCGTGTCGCGATCCATTCGGTCGATGCGCGCTTCGGGAAACCGTTTGGTCACGGCCGCTTCGAGCTGCTCCGTCCCCAGGCCGAGAAACCGAATGCGATCGGATGCGCAGGACGGGCAGCGGGTGGCGGCGGCCGAGCTGAAACCGCAGTAATGACACCGGAGCGCATTGGCCTTGCGATGATAGGTCAGGGAGATGTCGCAGTGCGGGCACCGGATGGGGCTCCCGCAGGCGAGGCAGACCGGATTCCCGGCAAAGCCCCGGCGGTTCAGAAACAGCAAGGTCTGTTCGCCCCGGGCCAGGCGCTCGCGCATGGCCTGTGCGAGGGGGTCGGTGAGGAATCGGCCGTCTCCGCGCCGGCCCTGGAAATTGCGCAAGTCCACGATTTCGATCTCGGGCAGGGGGCGGCGAAAAATACGGCAGGGCAAAGTGAGTTCGCGCAGCTTGCCGATATCGGCGTTAAACAGGGTCTGAATCGAGGGGGTCGCCGAGCCCAGCACCACCGGGCAGCCATCCAAGCGGCCCCGCACCAGGGCAAGGTCCCGGGCATGGTAGCGAAGGCCGTTTTCCTGCTTGTAAGACGTATCGTGCTCCTCGTCCACGACGATCAAGCCGGGGGCCGCCATGGGAGCGAATATGGCGGATCGGGCGCCGATGACCACATCGGCCGCCTTCCGGCAGATCCGCCGCCATTGATCGAATCGCTCACCATCGGAAAGCCCGCTGTGAAGCACCGCCACCCGCTCCCCGAACCGGGCTCGGAACCGCTGGACCATCTGGGAGATCAACGCGATCTCCGGAACCAGCACCAGGACGGATCGTCCGGTGTCAATGACCTTGCGGGCCAATTGAAGATAGATTTCGGTTTTTCCGCTGCCGGTCACCCCGGTGATCAAAAAGGGGATGAAACCCTGGTCCACGGCCTGCTGCAAAGCGTCCATGATCTGCTGTTGCGCATCGGTGAGCGGATGGGGCCGGTCCGGAAGAATGGGTTCACCAAAGGGGTCCCGCTCCACGACGCGCATCTGTTTTTTCACCCGGCCATCGCGGATCAGGGTGGAAACCGAGCGCATCGCACCGGGAATCGCCCGTTCCAGGACGGCGGCCGGGCAATCCCCGTGCCGGGCCAACCAGGAAACGACCCGCTGCTGCCGCTCGGAACGGCAGACGATGTCGGCTTCGGGTGCGGCCAGTCCGACGAACGACACCCGGCGCCGCCGCACCCGGGCGGGCCGCAGGTGCCGTTGGCGACGTACCCATCCTTTTTTCTGAAGGCGCTGGAGCATTCGCCCGGGAAACGGCCCGTTTCCGGCTTTCCCCGCCCCTTCGCAGATCAACGCGCCCTCGGCCATGGCCGTCATCGCGGTCAGCTCTTCCGGGGAGCCGTAGCCGCAGTCAAGGACCGAGCGCCCCGTATCGGTCAGCTGATACGCCCAGACCTCGCACGCCGAAAGACCTCCGGGAAGCGCGGTGTGAACGACTTCGCCCAGGGGGTGGGCGTAGTAGTCGGCAACCCATTGAAAAAACGTCACCATGGCCTCCGGAAACAGGGGGGCCTCGTCCAACACGTCCGTGATGGGCCGGATGTCGAGGGCGCCGTCCGCAGCCGCCCGGCCGAGGATAAAACCGGTGAGCTGCCGTTTTCCGAAAGGCACCAGGACGCGTTTTCCGACCGCCGTCCGGTCGGCGAGGTCCGGAGGCACACTATAGGTAAACGCCGTTGGCACCGGCACGGGCAGGGCAACGGCGATATGGGTCAGGGTGGAATCGGCAATCATCGGCGCTGTCTTGTTCATCCCGCGGCAAAGGCCCGATGGTCAACGGTGCCGAGGGCCCCGCCGGCCGCAAACGGGCCGCAGCCTCGGGGGGGAGGGGGACGATGACCGTACCAAGGCATTTTTGTTGACAGATTACGGCATTTTATCTATTCTTTTGCCAGTCGTTGGATTCGTTTCCGTGGATTCATGCACATTTTTTCCTCGGGACGCATCGAACCGACCGCCCCATCCATAGGCAGACCGGAATCGGTTTGCAATCGGTTTTTCAACCGGAACGTACCGACGATCGCCGCATGCCGTGATTTCGTGCGATGCGCCGGGATAAGGAGAACGCCATGCGCCGCACCGTAAAACTTGCCATCATGACCCTCGCCCTGGTCGTGGCGACCTGCCTGATCGCACCGCCGGCAAAGGCTTTGGCCCCCGCCCAACAGGAAAACATCACCTCCGGTTCCATGATCGCCGATCTCTTCCTCATCCGCCCCATCGGGGTCGTGGCCACGGCGTTCGGCGCGGTCGTCTTTGTCGCCTCCCTGCCGTTTACCCTGACCGGCAACAATGTGGGCCAGGCCTCGAAGGTATTGCTCGAGAAGCCCGCCGAATACACTTTCAAACGACCCCTGGGCGCATTCTGAGGGCCCTGCCGAAACGCTGTTCTGGCAAAATGATAAAGCGGATTTTTCGACGGATCGCTCCGGCGCTCATGGAAAGCCGGAGCGGTCTTGCCGTTTGCCGCGATTCACTTCGGGAAAGACCACCGCCCTCGTCCCCCTCCCGTGTCGGTACCCCGGCACGGCGGACGAACGCATCCTCACGAACTATTTCGCACCCACCCACGATTTGATGTCCGCCCGGCTCGGCACCTTTCCTGTGGATTTGACTTCGCCGTTTACCACCACCGCCGGGGTGCTCATCACCCCGTAGCCGGCAATGGCCATCATATCGGTGACTTTTTCCACCTTGGCGGCAACGCCCGTTTCGGCCACCGTTTCCATGACGATCCGTTCCGTTTGTTTGCACCTAGCGCATCCCGGGCCCAGCACTTTGATTTCCAGCATGTCCTCTCCTTGCCGTCCGTTACATCAAAATGTTGAAAAGATAACCAACCAGCAGAATACCGGTGCCGACCACCCCGATGAACGTGGCGATCAGTACCGGCTTGAGCACCTTTCTCAGAATGATCATTTCGGGCAGCGACAGGGCGATCACCGACATCATAAACGCCAGCACCGTGCCAAGGGCTGCGCCTTTTTCGAGCAGGGCCTGAACGATCGGGATGATTCCGGCGGCATTGGAGTACATGGGAATCCCGATCAGTACCGACAAGGGCACGGACCACCAGGCCGATTTTCCCATGAATCCGGCCATGACGCCTTCGGGAACATAGCCGTGGATGCCGGCGCCGACCGCGATGCCCAGCACCACGTAGACCCAGACCTTGCCGACGATCTCGCCGATGGCATCGAC
Organism: Desulfobacterales bacterium; assembly: GCA_046706045.1. Taxonomy (GTDB): domain Bacteria; phylum Desulfobacterota; class Desulfobacteria; order Desulfobacterales; family JBDRRP01; genus JBJKPT01. The sequence continues at coordinate 10,107 of JBJKPT010000357.1, read as the reverse complement.
CCCGTACCGGATCCTTTCCTCCCAACGCTTCGGAGCTTCGGGCAAATCGGTTTTCCCGGCCGATACGGCGTAAACCCAATCTTCGAGGTGGCGCTCCATTCCCAGGCGGCCGATCACCCAACCGGCGACGATGGCGATGAAAAGGCCGGTGGCGATATAAATGGCCGCCACCTTCCACCCGCACAGGCCGTAAAGAAGTACCACGGCAATTTCGTTGACCATCGGTGCCGAAACGAGAAACGAAAAGGTGACCCCAAGGGGAATCCCCGCGGTCACGAATCCGAGAAACAACGGCACGGCGGAGCAGGAGCAAAACGGGGTGACGATTCCCAGCATGGCCGCCAGGACATTGCCCACGGACTCACGTTTCCCGGTCAGGATCGCCCGGGTCCGTTCCGGAGTGAAAAAGGATCGAACGATGCCCACCCCGAAGACCACCAGGGTGAGCAGCATCAGCACCTTCGGGGTTTCGAACACGAAAAACACGACGGCGCGGCCCAGGGGGCCGTCGGGCGAAAAACCCGCGGACCGCGAGAGGTGACGGGTTAAAAAATCGGCGAAAGGGGAAAGATTCCGGTAGATCGCCCACCACAACACGACGAGCGCCACCGTCCCGGCGAGCCATTTTGCGATCGGCGGCGGCCAAACCGCCGGCCCCTTGTGGGCCGGGAAAAGGCAGCCGCCGTCTTTGTCAATCGACGTCAATGTGAGTCTCCTTTGGGCCGCCGCCGCTTCCGGCCGGGCCGTTGAAACCGGCAGGCCTGAATTTTATTTATAGTTCGCCATATATCGATATAATTCAGACCCAAAGATCCCTTGTTTCCCTTCCCCGCAAGACCGCCGGATCCGGGTTACCCGCCGCTGCAGAGGTTTTCCCGCCGGATTCCGGGAAGCCGCTCCACCAGAACCTTTACCTCGGAATCTTCCTCAAGCCAGTGATGCAGGTTGCCCAGAAGATTGGCCGCATACGGACTCTTTGCTCCGTCGGCCAAACGGCAGTTTACCCAAAGTCCGTCTTTGAATTACGCGATCAAACCCGCCTCTTCCTGAATTTTCAAATGCTTGCTGGCCGTCGACTGGGCAAGGCCCAGGGCGGCCTGGATTTCACACACGCACATCACCCGCCGCTGGAGCAGTTTGATCACTTTGACACGATTGGGGTCCGACAGGGCTTTCATGATCTTCGTGAAATCTTTGAGCACGGCGCCTCCATGTATCGTTCTATTGGAATATATCGATACACCACCCCTCCGTCAAGACAAATGTAAAAAGCCAATAGGGCCGGCAAAATAAAAAACCCGACCGGAATGGGTCGGGCGCCGCGATGAAAATGGCGGAGAGAGAGGGATTCGAACCCTCGGTGGAAGTTTCCCCCCACACTCGCTTAGCAGGCGAGCGCCTTCAGCCGACTCGGCCATCTCTCCGTGATTGCGATTCTGGCGGAGGGAGTAGGATTCGAACCCACGGAGCTTGCGCTCAACGGTTTTCAAGACCGCCGCCTTCAACCACTCGGCCATCCCTCCTGTCTGTAAAGGTGGGCTATTAACATTTCCCGGTTTTCGGGTCAATCCGTAAGCATCGATTTTTTGTCGTTTGCGATGGAGCCCTCGCCCCGAGGCACCCGCCGTGCGTCATCGGCTCGGACAGAAAACCCTTGCCGAAGGCCATCGATTCCCGATGCCTAAAACCCGCGTTCGAAACTCGGAACCTCGATCCTTAATCTTTGATCCTTGAATCTCAATGTCGTTTACCCAAGGAGATCGACTTTTGAAAAATTTTTTCGAAATCGAACATTAATGCAATACCACCATGTTCGATCCCGATTTCGATCCCGGAAGAGCCATTTCGGAAACCGTTGAAGCTTCGGTTGACGACATCATCTTGAATCTCGAATCGATCCCCCCAGATCGCCCATGGCCACCGGCTTGGCCGGAATGCGGGGAGTGAATCGTGCCCGCGGTCTTCTCTGCGCGGACACACGCCAAAAGACCTCGTTGATCACCTGCCCGCAAAACCGGCCCTGGCACTGGCCCATCCCGCATCGGGTGCCCCGCTTGTTGTCGTTGATGTCCACGGCCCCGTCGGCCACGGCCTGCCGGATGTCGGCCATGGTGACCTCTTCGCAGCGGCAGATCCGGGTGTCGTCGCCGGCGAAATCGATCAACGCCGGTGCCGGAGTGGAGAGCGTGTCGAGGATGCGGCCGAAACGCCGGGCCGAACGCAGCCGGTTAGATGCGGTGGTCAACCCGTGAGGGGGTGTTCCTTCCAATCGGGCCGCCGCGGCCGAACCGGCAATCCGGCCCTCCTCCGCCGCGGCCGCATACCCTTTGACCGTGGCGCCGTCGCCGGCCACGAAAACCCCCGGCACGGTGGTTTCCATCCAATCGTTTCGGATCGTTCGCCAATACCCTCGCGCTTCGTCGTAAAGCTCCCGGCAACCGCAGCACCGAACCAGGTCTTGCCCCGGGATCAGGCCGTGGCCGATGGCCACGGCATCGGCCGCGATCACCGTCTCGGGGCCGGAAAGCCGCCGGCCCGCGGAATCGATTCGCACCACCCGCACCGATCGCGCCCTGCCCCGGCCTTCGATCCGCGACACGGCCGCAGAGGACACGACCGGGATGCGGGTTTTCAGGATGCCCGCGAGGTAATAGGCTCCCTGAAGCGCCTTGAACCCGCCGATGGAACCCGCGATGGGAAGGGCCTGTGCGGCAAACGCGGAAAGGGGTGTGGGCATCACCAGGGCGGCCACCGAAGCACCGGCAAGGATCAGGTTATGGGCAAGCACCGGCACGAGCGGACCGCTTCCGGCGATCACAAACCGGGTGCCGGGCCGCACGCCGTTCCTTATCAGGGCGTTCAGACCGCCCAGGGTAAAAACGCCGGGCAGGGTCCATCCGCTGACCGGCAGGCACCGTTCCATGGCGCCGGTGGCAATCACCAGCCGTTCGCCGTGAATGCGGGTCAGTCGCGCCGCCGCCCCGCCGGTGGGGGAAACATCCAGGATGCGGCCCTCCTCGATGTTCCAGACCTGGTGCCGGAGGAAAACCGATACCCGCTTGTTCTGGCGCCGGAACGCTTCCATCAGGCGTTGGGCGGTGCGCTGCTCATACCGCGCAATCGGTGTTGTGCAGGGACCCCGGACGAACCCGTGCTTGAGGACCTTCCCGCCCAGGGCCGCGGTCTCTTCGATCAGGGCCACCGTGGCCCCGGATTCGGCCGCCGCCGCGGCTGCGGAAAGACCCGCCGGACCGCCGCCGACCACGACGACGTCAACGCGTTTCATCGGGGGCCTCGATCCGGGCATCGTCCTGGGTTTCCACTCGAAGACCGGGGCTCGCCGGCGTCATGCAGGTGCGCCGATTGGGTTCCCCGTCGATCACCGCGCGGCATTCGAAACAGACGCCCATGTTGCAAAACGGCCCCCGGGGATCGTGCCGACGGGTGATCCGGACCGTTCCGATGCCGTTGTCCAACAGGGCCTCGGCAACGCTTTGGCCCTGCCGGGCGCGGATCGGACGTCCGTCGAAAAAAAATTCGAAAATAGGATCGCTCATTGAAAATTCCGTTTCATCGATGCCGCCCCCCAAGGCCGATATCGCCGGACCGAACCGAATCATGCCTTTTCCGGCTCTCCTGAAAATTTTTCGCCTGCGGCGCCGGTGAAGCGATCCAGGCTCAGAGGGCCGGTATCGATCGCCGTGGGCTGCCCGGCAATCATCTGGGCCATGAGGGTGCCGGTGATCAGGCTCAGGGTGATGCCGTTTCCCTCGTGACCGGTGGCCACGTAAAAACCGGGAATACGCGTGGCCGAGACAATGGGAAAATGATCCGGGGCATAGGGCCGAAGACCGGCATAACTGCGAATGATCCGAACCCTCGAAAGCACGGGGAAGAACCGGAGCGCGCGCTGGGCGATGGCGCGGATCACGGTCGCGTCGGTGGTGGTGTCCATGCCGGAGAACCGGCGGCTGCTGCCGATCAGGTAATTGCCCGCACCGGTGGGTTCGAAGACGAACGCAACCCCGTTTTCGGCCATCTCCGGGCTCACCCGGCGCCGGTACCCCGTTTTTTCGAACTTGGTCATCAGGTAGCCGAATTCCATCATTTTCCGATGGGTGATCGAAAACGTGCGTTCGGTGACGAGGATCTGGCCCTGGCGCGGGCTCACCGGAATGTCGATCCCGACCATGCGCCCGATGGCCGGGGCCCAGACACCGGCGGCGTTGACGACCACTGGCGCCGACACATCCCCCCGATCGGTCACGACCCCTTCGACTTCGCCGGCCGGGGTCCGGCGAATGCCCGTGACCGTCGTGCCGGTAAGAATCGCGGCCCCGCGCTTTTGGGCCGCACGGATCAGGCCCTGGGTAAGGGCCATGGGATTGACCGCGCCGTCGCAGGCCGTTTCCATTCCGCCCACGACGTCTCCGGCCAGATACGGCTCGGCCTGCCGGAGCGTCCGCCCGTCCAGGATGCGCGCCGGCACCCCCTCGGCCACGCGTTCGGCGCAGAAGCGTTCGGCCTCGGCCATTTCCTCATCGCTTTCCACGATGAGGATGCTCCCCGGCTGGTTCCACGCGATGTCGGCGCCGATCGCGTCACCGAGACCCGGAAACAGCGCCTGGCCAAGGAGCGCCAACCGGCTGTCGAATCCCGGCATCTTGTCGTTTACCAGGATGAATCCTTCACACCGGCTCGATGTCCCCGCGCCCACGCCGCCTTTTTCGATCACGGCGACCCGGCGTCCGGTTTCCGCCAGATAATGGGCGACCGCGGCACCGATCACCCCGCCGCCGATCACCACCGCATCCGCTGAGCTCAAATTCGCCATATGATTTCGCTTGCCTGCCCTGCCTTCCGGACGGAAACCGCATCGGCTCGCCGGATAACCGCTACCGCGTCTAGGCCTTTTCCATCATGCAAACAAACTGGTCAAACAGGGCCTCGCGGCTCAGGCCAAAGGTTTCCTCGAAGTGTGCCTCGCGCATGCGAAGGATCTGCACGACGCCGACGATCTGCCCCCAGAGAATCAACATGAGCGGCCGGGGGGCGAGGTCCGTGTGAATGACGCCTGCAAGAACACGGGTCCGGATGGCATCGGTGATCATGTCGGCAATGGCATCGGAAATGTCGTTGCAGGCGCGCTGGCCGGGGCTCAACCGTTCCCGGCCCGCGGGGGGATAATAGACGAAATTCTTTGCCTCGAAAACCATGATCAGTTCGAGGTATCCGGGCGTTTCCACGAAAAAATCGAAAAACGCCCGGGCAAACGCCCGAAGGCCGCTGTCGCCGGCCGTCACCGCGGCGCGCGCCGCCTCGAGCCGGCCCTTGAGCGCCGTGAGCCCCCGTTTGACCACGGCAAGGAAAAGGGCCTCCTTGTCCCGGAAATACAGATAGAGGGTCCGTTTGTTGTAGCCGGCGGCCTCGGCGACGGCCGTTACCGTGGTCTTCTCGTAGCCGCGCTGCAAAAAGACCGCTTCGGCGATATCGACGATCCGCTTTTCCCGCTGGGCTTTTTCCCAAGCCTTCCGATCGATCGTGTTCATGGCGGCGTCCCCGGATCCCGGTTTCCCATGTTGACAAAAAACCGGGACCCAAGTAATTTCACTATTGTGAAATAAAAATCATCTAAATGAATTTAGATGGCTTCGTCTCCGGCGTCAAGGATGCTCCGAATCCCCAAAAAATTTTGATCCCTCCCGGGGTGATTTCATCGAACGCGCGGTGTTATCGGTCGCCGCCGTGTCTTGAACCGCAAATCCGGTAATCCCCGGTACGGATTGCGCATCCATGGCGCCGCGGCGGAATGGGTTCTTTGCCGCCCCTCATCCCCAGATTTTCCAAAGGAGGTCCCTCGGATGAAACTTCCCAAGACCGGTATGCATCCGGATGCGATTTTCGCTTCCCTTGCCGCGTTCCGCAAAGACGACCTGCCATGGCGGGAAGGTCGGGTGTTCGGCTACATCTTCGATCCCGGAAAGGAGATCGACGAAATCGGCAAACGGGCCTACATGATGTATTTGTCGGAAAACGGTCTCGATTTCACGGTCTTCAAAAGCCTTTTGATCCTTGAAAAACAACTCGCCGCCCTCATGGCGGACCATCTCCGCGGGGATTCCGCTGTCGTCGGCAACTTCACCTCCGGCGGCACGGAAAGCATCCTTTGCGCGGTGAAGACCGCCCGGGATTACTACCGGAAGACCCGCCCGGAGATCACCGCACCGGAAATGATCCTGCCCACCACGGGGCATGCGGCCTTTCACAAGGCCGCCCACTACCTGGATCTGCGCGTGGTGCCCGTACCCGTGGACGGCACAAGCTTCCGGGCCGATCCGGCGGCCGTCTCTGCGGCCGTCACCCCCAACACCATCATGATCGTCGGCTCGGCCCCATCCTATGCCCACGGCGTGGTCGATCCCATTGCCGAGATGGCCGCCGTGGCCCGGTCACACGGTGCCTGGTTTCATGTCGACGCGTGCATGGGCGGGTTTTTGCTCCCCTACCTCAAACGGCTCGGGGAACCGGTGCCGGATTTTGATTTTTCCGTTCCCGGCGTGTCGTCGATTTCCGTGGACCTTCACAAGTACGCCTACTGCCCCAAGGGGGCGTCGCTCGTTCTCTACCGGGACAAGTCCTTGCGAAAACACCAGATTTTCGCCTGTTCCCAATGGATCGGCTACACGATCATCAACAACGCCGTGCAAAGCAGCAAATCCGGCGGCCCCATGGCCGCGGCCTGGGCCGTGTTGAATTTTGTGGGCGACGACGGCTATCTTGCCATCGCCCGGAAAAAACTTGCCGCCACGAAAAAAATCATCGCCGGGATTGCGGCCATCGACGGGCTCCGGGTTCTTGCGCCGCCGGACATGTGCCTCGTCTCCGTTGCCTGCAACGGGGTCAACCCCTTTCACGTCATCGACGAGATGCATGCCCGGAGCTGGTACATCCAGCCCGCGCTCTCCTACGACAATTCTCCCGCCCACATCCACTTGTCCATCAACGCTTCGAACGTCGGAAAAGAAGAGGCCTTTCTTGCCGACCTGGCCGAGAGTGCGGCCGCAGCCCGGAACCTGCCCGAGGGCGAGTGGGTGGGGCTGGCCCGAAACGCCCTGACCGCGGTGGATCCCGCGGCCATCACCGATACCGAAATCAAGGACATGCTCGCCCTTGCCGGTCTGGGCGGCGGGGACGGGCTTCCCCACCGGATGGCGGACGTCAACGGAATCCTCGACGCCCTGCCCCCGAAATTGCGGGAACGGCTTCTCACGACGTTCGTCAACGAACTTTTTTCCCTGGACGCGCCGGCCGCGCCCTGACCCGCGGCGCATCCGGGAAAGAACCCGAACGATAAAAGGATGGCACCGGTATGCACACCCCATTTCCGTTCCACGCGATGTTGGCGTTCGCGTTTCTGTCCTTGCTGCTATTGGCCGGGATCCTCATTCGGGCCCGGATCGGATTCTTTCAGCGGTTCCTTTTTCCGAGCTGCCTCATCGGCGGCGTTCTGGGACTTGCCCTTCTGCAGACCCGGATGATTTCCCTGAAGGCCCCGATCTTCGAGGCCTTTGCCTATCATCTGTTCAACGTTTCCTTCATCTCCATGGGCCTCACCCGGGACGATGTCGACAAAGGGCCGGACGGCGGCCGCCCGCTCCTGGGGGGCTCGCTCTGGATGGCCGTCATTCAGGGGGTGACCTTTCCCCTGCAGGCCGTCATCGGCGGATTGATCGTGATCCTTTTGGGGCTCGCCGGGTGGCATCTGTTTCCCACCTTCGGATTTCTCGTCCCCCTCGGGTTCAACGAAGGCCCCGGACAGGCCCTTTCCTTTGGCCGGGTCTGGGAAACCGTCGGCTTCGCCAACGGCGCCACCATCGGGCTCACCTTTGCGACCCTTGGCTATCTGTTTGCCTTCTTCGTCGGGGTTCCCCTGGTCAACCGGGGCATCCGGAAGGGCAAGGCGACCCACCGCCCGGGGCGATTGCCGCGGGATTTCCTCGTCGGTATCCTGGACCGGGACGCCGAACCGGAATCGGCCGGACGCCTCACCATCCATTCGGCCAATGCCGACACCCTGGCCTTCCAGGCCGCCATGGTGGGCGCGGTCTACGGGCTGACCTATTTCCTGGTGGAGGCCTTGGCAAGCCTGCTGCCCGCCAAAACCGCCGGCCTGCTCTGGGGCTTTTTCTTTATCTTCGGCCTTGCCGTGGCACTGGTCGTCAAACGGCTCCTGCAGGCCTTCCGGGTGGAGCGCCTGATCGATCCCGGCGTTCAGCGCCGGATCACCGGCTGGTCCGTGGATTACCTGATCGTCGCCACGGTGGTGGCCATCCAGGTGGGCATCGTCTGGCGCTACGCGCTGCCCATCGGCCTGATGAGCCTTGCGGCGGGGGTCATCACCACACTGGTGGTGATGGGCTTCGGCAACCGCCTGGACGGCTACGGCCTCGAACGGATCGCGGCCATCTACGGCACGGTCACCGGCACCGTGTCCTGCGGGTTGCTGCTGTTGCGGATGGCGGACCCGGATTTTCGCACCCCGGTCGCCTTCGAGGTGGCGCTGATGAACATCTTTGCCGTGCCCATTGTGGGCGGGTGCACGGTTCTGGTCAACGGTCCCCTATGGTGGCACTGGTCCGTCGGCCTGACCGTTCTGGTATTTACCGGCATCATGGCGCTCGCCGCCGGGCTGTTGTGGGTGTATTTCGGCGGAAGGCGGAGACTGCCGCCGCGGGCGGAGGGAAATTTCGCCGAATAGGCGACCGATGGGCGGCATTTCTTCGGCCACGATCCGCCGCCGATCGCGGAGGCAAACGGCTTCAAAACAAAAATCCACCCCGGCAACGGGCGTGGATTTTTGTTTTTACCGAAGGGCGGCGCCGGGTTGGCTTCGCGATTCGCCGAGGGGTGCGGGGCTCACGGCCCGCCCAGGATCCGGCTGCCGGCGACCACGGCCATGTTGTAGATCGGACCGGGGATCACGCCCAGCACCACGACGGCCGCGGCCAGCACCAGACCCCAGAAGTTGCTGTAGACCGGTTCGGTCTGGATGGCCGGTTCCCGTTCGGGATCGTCCTTGGTGTAAGCGTGGCGCACCATGTTCAGGTAGTAGTAGATGCTGATGGCCGTGTTGACCGCGGCGATGATCACCAGCCAGTTGTAACCGTGGTCCCAGGCGCTGGTCAGCAAGAAGAGTTTTCCCATGAACCCGGCGGTGGGCGGCAGCCCCACGAGGGAAAAGGCACCGATCGCGAACACGAAGGCCAAAACCGGCGCCCGCCGGTGCAGTCCGTTCAAGTCTTCCAGATCGAGGTTGCGACCGTCGGCGGCCACCCGGCAGATGACCCAGAAACAGGTGAAACTCATCAGCACGTAGACCAGGACGTAGAATGCCGCCGCATCGAGTCCGGCGATGGTTCCTGCGGCAAGCCCCACCATGAGGTATCCGGCATGGGCCACGGCGGAAAAACCGAGGATGCGTTTGACGTCGGTCTGGATCAGGGCGGCAAGGTTTCCGTAGGTCATGGAGACCGCGGCCAGAACGGCGAGCACGGTGGTTACCTGGTGGCCGGGAAGCAGCGCCACCAGGCGGATCAGGATCACCAGCGCGCCCAGCTTGGGCAGGGTGGCGATGTAGGTGGCGGTTTCGTTGCTGGCGCCCTGGTAGACGTCCGGCGCCCAGAAATGAAAGGGGAAAAGGGCGAGTTTGTAGAACATGCCCCCCATGAAGAGCGTCAGCCCCACGATGGCCATGGGCGCTACCGACCAGCTCCAGGTGGAGGCGGCCAACGCGGCGAGATAACTGGTGTGCTGGGTGGCGAGGATGTAGCTGAACCCGTAAAGGGCCAGGGCCGTCGCCGCCGCACCGAAAAGAATGTACTTGATGGCCGCCTCGGCCGCGCCGCGTTCCTTTAACCTCAAGGCCACCAGGGCATAGAGGCTGTAGGAACTCAATTCCATGGCGAGGTAAATGGTGATCAGCTCCACCGCCGAGGAGAGAACCATCAGCCCCCAGGCGTACATGGCCATCAAGAGAAAATAATCGGCCCGCTTTTCATCCACCACGGTGGGCTGACGGCTTGCATTCAAGACGGCGATGAAAAATCG
>JBJKPT010000356.1:0-4882 GCA_046706045.1 Desulfobacterales bacterium | reverse complement strand
CTTTCCCATACCCTGGAAGTGGCCCTTGCCCTGGTGCGGATGATGCACGGAGCAACCCTGGCCGGCCGGGTATTCACGCCCCGGAGCGTGCTGATCGGCCTAGCTGCCGCCCTGTTTCACGATACCGGCTACATTCAAGCACTCGACGACATCGAAGGCACCGGCGCCAAGTACACGAGCACCCATGTCTTGCGAAGCGCCGATTTTCTCAAGCGCCACACCGCCCGTTACGGATTTTCGACCGAGGAAATCAATGCCGGCATGGCGATGATCGTATTGACCGATCTCACCATAGACCCAACCGGGGTGCCCTTTGCCAACGAGACCTTTCGGCGGGTCGGCGGGCTCCTGGCGGCCGCCGACCTGTTAGCCCAGCTGGCGGATCGCACCTACCTCGAGAAGCTCTTGTTTTTGTACCGGGAATTCAAGGAAGGCGGCATCGGCGGATACCGCCACGAGCGGGACCTGCTCGAGCGCACCATCGGGTTCTACGATGCCATCGCGGGGCGATTGGACAATCTGTCCATCGACTTTTCGCATTTTCTGGAAATGCATTTCAACGACCGCTGGGGAGTGAATGCGGATCTTTACGCCGTTTCCATTGCCAACCAGCGCCGCTACCTGGATACCATCGTTCAAGACCCGGACACCGACCACCGTGAACGCCTCAAGCGCGGCGGCATTGTCGCCCGGGTCGCGGCCAAATACGGCGACATGTACTGATTCAACCGTCCGAGCGATTATCGGACCTTCAAAATTTGGCCGGGATGGATCTCGGAACTCTTTGACAGACCGTTCAATCGTTGCAACTGCGAAACGCTCGTGTGGTAGTCTTGGGCGATGCGAAAGAGCGTTTCCCCTCTGGCCACGGTATGCGTGGTTTTCGACGCGCCCGAAGGACGGAGCGCCGAGGGACGGGATTCGGAAGTCGTCCTCGGGGCCGGGCCCCGGTGCTGATCAAGCTGCCGTTCGACGGTTTGCAGACGGCCGGACAGGTCCCCAAAGCGTTTGGCCACCATGGCCTCCATGGCCTCGAAGCGACCCATGAAAAGATCCACGCGGTGGGCCTTTTCCGTGATGTCCGGCAACTGTTTCTGGATGTCGGCAATCGCGCGCTGCTGGGTCTCGAGCCGATCGATCCGTGTGGCCAGCGCCTGCATCCGCAGATCGAGCGGCGCCAGGCGCCGAGATTGCCGGATGTCGCCGGCGATGATGGCCACCAGATTCGCCGCGAGCAGCGCAATCACCACCGCGGCAACCGTCCAGCGCGTCCTATTGCCGACCCCCGGCGTCCTCGACCGCCGGACGGCGCGATGCGCGGTTTCGGCGAGGTCATCATCGTTCCATTCCCGGTCGGCTCCCGAATCTTTCCACGGCATGGCATCCTCCCCTTAAACTCCCCTTGTTCAGGACCACGGTCAACACGCCGTTGATCTTGCGTGTTTCGGGTTTTACTGCAATCGAATGCCGACCGCAAGCGCACAGCTCAGACATTTGACCCGTGCGCTGGATTTCTTTACACTGCCCTCGTCTTCAAACGAAAGCGTTCCGAAAGCCCATGCGCCATCTTCAAGATGAGAGGCCACCGCTTATGAAACGGCACCACCACGAGTTTGTTGAACGCTACACCGATCTGATCGGATTCGGCGCCGACCGGCAAACCGACGAGAACACCGTGATCTGCTATCTCCAAAAATTTTCCGACGATGCGCTGATGGCGTGCCTTGCCCCGCGGATGTCCGATGAGGAATTGGCCGAGGTCTTCGATTTGATCAACCGCATGATGCGCCGGCATCTGGATGAAGGCGAGTACCATCGGTTGTTTTTAAAGGACGACCATGGGTAGTTGCCCGTCACCGCCACGGAATTCATCGATTCCGGCCGGTGAAGGATCCCGCGGTGCAGGGGGCCGTGGGGAATCGTCCTTCGGCTTTTTGACGGCCGCTGCGACCGATTCATTTTCGGTATCCCGGCATTTTCCACCGGCCATGCCCACGACGGCCGATCCACCCGTCCCGCGGCCGTTACATTTTGTATTTGCCGAATTCCTCGGGCGAGAGCTTTGACAGATATTCGGCCCATTTGCGGCCCTCTTCGCTCTCGTCGATGGCTTCGCCGTTTCCTTTGAGGGGTTTGGATTTTTCGAGGACCTTTTCCTCGATGAAAATCGGGGCCTTGAACCGTAAGGCCAAGGCCAGGGCATCGCTGGGGCGGGAATCCATGATGAACCGGCCGGCATCGGAGGTGAAGTGAATCAGGGCAAAATAGGTGTTGTCGCGAATATCGGTCACTTCGATCCGATCGATGCGAATGTTGAGTTCATCGGCGAAATTCTTGAACAGGTCATGGGTCATCGGCCGATCGAAAGCCACGTCCTTCAGGGCCGAAGCAATGGCGGTGGCCTCCAGAAGTCCGATCCAGATGGGCACGATCTGATCGTTGTTCTCGGACTTTAACAGCACGATGGGGGTGTTGGAGTTCGGGTCCATGGCCATTCCGGCAATGTGCGCTTTATGCAGCATGACTCTGATCTCCTTTTCTGCGGATCGCGCGATCTCCTTCGTTGATCCACCGGCCCCAGAGGGAGTGCTGGAAGGCCCGTTCGATGCGAACCGGGCAAACCTCGCCGACGGCGGGCGCACTCGGGCCGGTTTCCGGCGGGGGGGCGGCCACGAAATGCACGATCCGATTTCCGGAGGAGCGTCCCATCCATTGGATCGTTCCCGGCGGGACGGGCAGTCCCTCGGTGTCCAGAACGCGGCTCGTCCCCTCCACCAATACGGCTTCGATGCCGTTCACGGCAGCATTGTGTTTGCGTTTCGTGATGGCTTCCTGGCAACTCAGAACGCTCTGAAGCCGTTCTTTTTTCAGCGCTTCCGGGATTTTTTGGGAAAAACGGGCAGCCGGCGCATTGGGGCGGTCCGAATATTTGAAGGCAAAGATGCCGTCGAATCCCACGGTGTCGAGCAGATCCAGGGTTTCGTGGAAATCGGCTTCGGTCTCCCCGGGAAATCCGACGATGATGTCGGTGGTCAGGCCGATGTCGGGGCATTGGCCGCGCAGGCGATCCACCTTCTCCAGATAGGCCGCACGGGTGTATTTGCGGTTCATCCGCTTCAGCACGGGATCGGCCCCGGATTGCACGGGCAGGTGGATATGGCGGCAGAGCTTTTCCAATCGTCCGAAACAACCGATGAGGGATGCGCTCAGGTCCTTGGGATGGGAGGTCGTGAACCGGATTCGCACAAGGCCGTCGATCGCGTCGATCATCTCCAGAAGCTTCGAAAACGACGGCAATCCTTCCTTGATGCCGTAACTGTTCACGTTCTGCCCCAGGAGGGTCACCTCCCGGGTCCCGCCACGAACGAGATTCCGGATTTCGGCGATGATGCGCTCCGGCCGGCGGCTGCTCTCCCGGCCTCTGACGTAGGGAACCACGCAATACGTGCAATAGTTGTCGCAGCCGTGCATGACGGTGACGAAACGGGAAATGCCACCGGTGCCGGCCACGGGCAGGTCGTCGTCGATGCGCCGATCCATGCCGACGTCGATCTGGCGATTGCCGTCATGGGCCACGGTTTGGACCATGCGCGGCAGCCGGCCGATGGCGTGGGTGCCGAAAACGATGTCGACGGCGGGCGCGCGCTGGATGATCCGCACGCCTTCCTGCTGGGCCACGCAGCCGCCCACGGCGATGATCATTCCCGGGTGCCGTTTTTTCTGCTCGGCCAGACGGCCCAGGTAGCTGAACACCTTTTGTTCGGCCTTTTCACGGATGGCGCAGGTGTTGACCACCACCATGTCCGCGTCATCGCCCGCATCGCCGAGGCGATAACCCAACGGGTAAAGTTCGGCGGCGATTTTTTCCGAATCGTAGACATTCAACTGGCAGCCGATGGTCTGGATGTGTAACGTTTTGGTTTGCATTTTCCGTTCAAACGCCGTCGAATTCAAAATAGATCTCGCGGCTCAGATCGTCGAGGATGGCGGCAACATCCGATTCACACCCCGGCGCCACGCGGACCACCACCCGGCATTTGCCGGCATCGACGGTCGTCACCGAGGCCACTCCTTCATAAGACTCGAAGATAAACTTCAAAAAGGCGATGTCACCGCGATTGATGCGCAGATAAATCTTTCCGGTTTCGGTCGGGAGGCGCATCCAGCAGGTTTTCCGGTGTTGCGTGCGCAAGGTTCATGACACAAACAGGGCCAACCAGCGGCCCTGCGGAGACGTTGACGTAAAGCTTACCATTCACGCCGGGGTTTCACAAGGTGTGCTTGACGATGCCACGGTTGTCCATTGACGGCGGATGGGGTATAGAGCCCGGGCATGACGGATTCATGGAACCTGCTGAAGCCTTCCGCCGATGTCGTCGCGCGGTTGATGCACGGACTCGGCTGTCCACCCCGGATCGCCGCCCTTCTGGCCAACCGCGGCCTTTTGGATGCCGAAGCGGGCCGGCGCTATCTGGAGGGTGGTTTTGCGGACCTGAGATCCCCGGATCGGTTGAAAGATATCGACATCGCCGTCGACCGGATCGCCCGGGCCGTTGATTCCGGCGAGCCGATCCTGATCTTTGGCGACTACGATGTCGACGGGATCACCGCCACCTGTCTTTTGGGGGAATTTTTAACCGCTGCAGGGGCCCGGGTGGCACGCTACATCCCTCATCGTCTGCGGGAGGGCTACGGGTTTCGGCCGGAGCACCTGGAGAACGGTTGCATTCCAGGGGAAATCCGCCTCATCGTCACGGCCGATTGCGGGGTGACAAGCCACGCGGCGGTGGCGCTTGCCAATCGCCGGGGCATCGATGTCATCGTGACCGATCACCATTTGCCCGAGTCCACCCTGCCGCGGGCCCTCGCCGTAGTGAATCCC
>JBJKPT010000355.1:0-6361 GCA_046706045.1 Desulfobacterales bacterium | reverse complement strand
CGCCAGCGCGTGGCCCTGGCCCGGGCACTGGTGATGGAGCCTTACGTGCTGCTCCTCGACGAGCCGTTGAGCGCCCTGGATCATGCGACCCGCGGTCGTATTCAAAACGAGCTGAAACGGATCCACGCCGAACTCGGGGTCACGATCGTCCACATCACCCACGATCTGGCGGAAGCCTTTTTCCTCGCCGACCACCTGGCGGTGATGAAGGACGGGTGCATCCTGCAGGAAGGGCCGACGGATGACGTATGCCGCCGTCCCAGGGACCGCAATGTCGCGGAGCTGGTGGGAATTGAGAACCTGATCGCGGCGACGGTTGACGATACACGGCTTTCGACGGCCATGGGCGACATCGATCGCCGCCGGCTGTTTGCCACGGAAAACGACCTCCCCGATCAGATCTGCCTGACCCTGCCGGGTTGGAGCATCGAGCTTTTCCCCTCGGGAAACCCCGAAGCCTATGTCTGGCAGGGAAATCTTCGCATTTCCGTCGTCCATCGGGTGAACACCACCGGCATGGTGGCGGTGATCCTTGCAAATGGCGGCGGGGAAAGCCTGAGAACCCATCTGTCGCGGCGCGAGGCGGAAGGACTTGCCGGATCCCTTGAAATCGGCGCGAGCGTGCCCGTCGGCCTTCTCGGCAAAGGGATGCATTGGGTCCCCCGGAACGTTCCGGAGTAGCGCCTGAGCGGTCTTGTCTTCGACCCACCGGCCCGCTTTCCGTATTCCCCGATCTCCGTTGACTCCTGCCGGCCGATGATTACGGTTCGGAAAATGCCGGGGAAACCGATCCATGTCCCCGGGCGGTCCGAATGCCATATCAAGGAGCGGAGGTCGTTTTCATGAAACACAATGTCTGTGGTGTGGAAAAGATGGTTAGGGCGTTGATCGGGATTGCGATCATCTTTGCCGGGGTATATTTTCGCAGTTGGTGGGGGGCAATCGGCTTGATACCGCTTCTCACGGCGGCCGTCGGGTATTGCCCGCTCTCCCATGCCTTTCACTTCTCGACGTGCTCCGTCAAGACGCCGAGTTAGCGTTCATCCCTAGAGAATCCCAGAGATTTCGCCGGATTTGGGCGCGTCCAAATGGTCATCCACCGGTACCCCTCGGCATGGGTGCCGGTGGATGCAGCGATCCTTACGGGTGCAAGCCCTCGGCAAGGCAGGTTAGAGCAGCTCGGGATCGTTTTCTTCTCCCGGCACCGGCACGGCCATGCCCGTTTCCTTCAGCGTGGCGTCTCGCGCCTTTTCCGCCAGCTTCGCGTACATGGAGACCGGATAGATCTCCGTCACCTCGTTGAACAACCGCAGTGCCTCTGCGTACCGTCCGGTGCGACGATACGCCATGCCCAGGTTGAAGCAGCATCCCGCCGCCTGTTTCGGGCCGAGTTGCCTGAGCGCCTGGGCCTTGGCGTGTTCGAGTACCTCGATGGTCCGTTCGGGTTTCGCCTGTA
Source organism: Desulfobacterales bacterium (assembly GCA_046706045.1). Lineage (GTDB taxonomy): Bacteria > Desulfobacterota > Desulfobacteria > Desulfobacterales > JBDRRP01 > JBJKPT01. Next base: position 4,905 of record JBJKPT010000355.1, on the reverse strand, counting down.
CCAGATAGGATGCCCCCATATTGATGAAGGCAATCAGCCGGGACGTTTGGTCGGGGAAAAGCCGCAGACCAAGCCGGTACACCGCCAGTGCCTGCGGATGATGCCCCCACTTGGAAAACATGTTGCCGAGCTCGACGAGCAGGCGGACCCTCATGGTGACCAGATAGAGCAGCACGAGGAAATAGATCGGGTTGACCGCCGCTCCGCCCCAGTAAACGGCCGCAAGGGCAATGCCGGTCAGGCTCAACCCTTCATAGGCGAACTGGTTTGACAGTCTTTCGCGGCGAAGCAACGAAAGGCTCCAGAAGATAACGACGTAGAGCAACCCTACGAGGAGAATGAGAAACGATGGCGTCATCTTGTTTTTCAGGGCCGGTTCACGCGAACAGAACCTCCACCATGCGGTTGAGCATCAGCACTCCGCGCACTTCGGTTTCCCAAAGCGGCAATACCGCCCGCACATCTTGAAACGAGTTGGCGATTTCCTCCATATACTCCTTTTGCATGGCCACGCGGTTGACGACAAAATCCGGCGTCTCTTCACGCAGGGCGTCCTTGTTGATGAGCATGTTGACAATGACACCGCCCACCGGAATCCCGAAGTCGTGAAACCAATTGATGAAACGTTTGATGACCGCGATGGGCAGGGCCTCGGGCAGCGTGACAAAGAAAAAAGCGGTCTTGCCGGCGTTCGTGAGCAACGTCTTGGCGTGGCCCATGCGTTCGCGCAGATTGAGGAGGTAATCCATCAGCGGGTCCGATTTCGCCTTTTTCCCGCTGTAGGACAGCATTTCCCGCAGCGACTTGGCTTCCTCGCGGCTTTGCACCATTTTGTTCACCCACATGGAGTAAACGCTGGACATTCCCAGCAGTCGCCGGGCGTTCGCGGTGGGCGCCGTATCGAAAACGTATACCTGGTATTTGTCTTCGAACATCAGATCGATCATGTTCTCGAACATGGCCGACTCCTCAAAGGCGGGATTCATGGTGGCGCTTTCCACAAATTCGTCGGCCCTGGTCTTGATGTCCGCAAACTTGAGAAACCACTCGATTTTTTCGCGGATCTCCGTTTTGGATTTTTCGATCGTGTCTTTCGTGTCGATCTCGTATGCCAACAGGTTGGGCACTCCGCGGACCGGGGTAGGCCTGCCGAAAACGTCTTGATCCAGCAAACCGCTCAGGCTGTGCACCGGGTTGGTGGAGGCCAAGAGCGTTTTCATTCCCTGCTGGGCAAACCAGAGCGCCGCGGTTCCCGCCATCACCGTCTTTCCGACCCCGCCCTTGCCCCCAAAAAAAATATACTTCATTTCAGGATGTTCGGCGAGGAACTGTTTCATGCTCTTTTCCATCATGCGCGACGCCTCCTTTTCAAAAGTCTCCGAACATGGTGCGGGCCATCTTTTCGATCATGGGCAGCCCTGTGATGTCCCGCTCGAATTCGGGTATCCGCGCCATGACATCTTTACCGAATACCCCGTCGATCTTTTCCAGATACCTCTTCTGCATTTCCATGCGATTGCGCAGGTAATCGGGGATATGCTGGCCGTACAATTCTTCCGGAATCACCCGGTTGACGACGTACCCGGACAGCGGCACGTTGAATTTGGTAAACAATTGGGCGGCGCGTTGCGTGTCGAAAATAATCATCTCTTCGGGAACCACTACAAAAAAGAATGCCGTTTTTTCCTTATCGGTCAATATGTTGGAAGAGGCGTTGATCCTCTGTTTGATATACTGGAGTTCTCGCAGAATGAGATCTTCCTGGCTATCCTTCTCGCGACGCATGACCGCGGCCACCTGCTCATATTCGGCCATTTCCTCGCGCAGCTTGGTGATCTTGCCGATCCATTCATCGTAGACGCTGGCCATGCTCAGGTAGTAGAGGGCATGCCCGAGGGGTACCATGTCGTAAATATAGTAGTCGTATTCGCCGCCGACGACGATATCGACGACCTCGTCAAAAATCGCACTTTCCTCCATCGCCGGTTCGGCGGCGGCCGCCTGAATGTAATTTTCAATCTCTTCCGGCACGCTGGTCAATCCGTACATGTCGAGAATTTTCTGACGAATTTCCTGCTGATATTCCCGGATGCGCTGATCCGCATCGATCTCCTGGGCATAGAGGTTGGGCATAATTTCCACGGCACCTTTGCCGAAAATATCCTTTTTGAAAATGTCGGACAGGGAGGCCTGGGGGTCTACCGAAAACACCAGCACCTTTCTGCCTGTTCTTGCAAGGTAGTAGGCCGTGGCCGCGGAAAAGGTCGTCTTGCCCAGACCGCCTTTCCCGCCGAACATGATGTAGCGCCTGTTTGGTTGATCGCTGAAGAGCTTTGATAGCATGGAAATCCCCCATTTCTCGCGGCGGTCGATCGTTTTGCCGGTTAGGAAAAACCCGCCGGTCCCCTCGATTCAAGTGAGTGCTGAAGGAGCATGGAAAAGCGCTTCTCAACGCGCCATCCCTTACGGTATGCGCGAATCGAAGAATCAAGCCAGCGCATCGGTGAAATCCCGTTCCCTCAACATGCGGCGTTTCCATGTCGATATTTGGGGTACGACATAGGGCAGCAAACGCAGAGAATAATACGGCGGCAGAATCGGCACCCCGAGCAAGTCGCCCATGGTGATGAGAATGAACAGATGTTCCATGGACCCACGGGTTTTGAGCGCGTAACGCGCCATGTCATGGCCCGCCATTCCGTACAGCGTCTTTTTCGTCGAGTCCATCCAGCTTTTCAGCCTGGAACTCTTTTCCTTTTCGGTCATGGATTCCTCCCGTCTTTGCATCACGTTTCAAAATCCGTAAGATCCGTCAGATCCCGCTCCCGCAGGAGGCTGTACCGCCATCCTTCGATGCGGGGGAGAACGTAAGGCAGAAGCCTCAACGAATAGTAGGGCGGCAGAATAGGGATACCCAGCAAATCGCCCATCGTGATCATCACGAACAGATGTTCCCGGTGGGCACGCTCCTTGTCTAGATCGCGCGCCATCTCGTAGGTGGTCATCCCGTAGAGAATGTCACGCAGGGCGCGCCCGCAATTCCTGAGTTTTTCGCACCATTTAAACGATCGGGAAGCATTCGTCATTTTCCCGCCTACCCCGGCGATTCGGGTGCGTATCCGGGTTCCGCCTTTTTCTTTGGGCGTTGGCTCACGCCTGCGCCGTTTTGGGAACCTCGGCCGGCCGCACCAATGCTTTTACCGCATCCCAGGCCAGGACCAGGGCCGCCAGGCACAGAAAGATCGCCAGAACGCCGGCAATCCAGTTGCCTAGCACCTTGTCAATGGGCAACCCTCCCTTCAGGTTTTCGCCGATCACTTGGTAGGCGGTATTGATCAGGGCGGCGATGCTGGTGATGAACATGAAAATGAACGGGATGAACGCCCACTGGTAATGCTTTCCCTTGGACTTGAGCCACAGGGAAATGATGAGCAGGGCCAGGGACGCCATGAGCTGGTTGGCGCCCCCGAAGAGAATCCACACGTAGCTCCAGAAGCCGGTCCAGATCATGACCGCCGAAAGGGCGAGCGCCACGATGGTTCCCACGGCCGTATTCCGGATGACGGGGATGGTATCCCCGAGAAATTCCGCACTGGCCACACGCATGAACCGCACGACCAAGTACATGATCGTCAAGGCCATGAGGGTGAGAAACACGGCGCCATAGGGCAAGCCGAAACTCACCGGAACGCCAATCTTGCTGAGGAAGGTGGCCAGCCCGTGGGCAAAGACACCGGCATTGGCCCCTTTTCCCACCAAGGCGACGTAATTGGCGTAGCCTACCCCGACCGTTGCGCAGAGCAGGGAGAGCACTGCCAGGAACATTTCCAGGAACATGGCCCCGCCGCCCACGTAGAGGGCGTCGCTTTCGAGTTCGATCTGACGCGCCGTACCCGAGCTGGATACGAGGCTGTGCCAGCCGGAGATGGCCCCGCAGGCGATGGTCACAAAAAGAAGCGGCCACAGGGGGCCGAGCGCATGCAAATCGCCGAGTTTACCGTCCATGCTGGAAACAGCGGGAAAGTTCGCCGGGATGCCGGGGTGCCAGATGACCAGTCCGATCGTGCCGCCCAAAATCCCCAGGAAGACGATCCAGAAGGCGACATAGTTGATGGGTTGCGCCCACCTCCAGATCGGCAGGGTCGCGCCAAGATAACACAGCACCAGGACAACGAGGCTCCAGAAAAATTGTGCCCAGGTGACGCTTCCAAACAGAATCGGCGAGTTCGCTCCGCCGTTGATGGACGTAAACAGCGCCTTGACCGGCCCGATCGTTCCCAGCCAGACCCCGACAAATGCGAGAATCACGATGATGGCGGTGGTGGCGAAAATATCCATTTTCATTTTGTAGGTCATGTGCCCGGCCACCATGCCCAAGGCCATCACCAGCAAGACGCCCAGCGGCACCGCAGGGCTGGTCATCAAGTCAAAGCCGACGATTTTGCCGAAGGCGGCCATAATCAAAAGCAGGTAGGCATAGATGAAGATCAGAAGAATGCCGCGCGCACGCCGGGAAATCAGGCGGAAACTGAGGGCGCCGAAGGTCTGACCGTCCTCGCGCACGCTCACCACGATGCTGCCGTAGTCCTGCACCCAGCCAATGAGCATGGTGCCCAGAACAATCCAGATCAGGGCCGGCAGCCAGCCCCAGCGTACGGCGACGATCGGTCCCACGATCGGCCCCAGGGCCGCAACCGATTTGAACTGATAGCCGAACAAGACGTTGCGGTTGGCAGGGGTGAAATCCACACCGTCCATGTACATCCTGGCAGGCGTGGTTTTGTTGTCGTCCGGACGAATGATGGCCCGATCGATGGCTTTGGCATAGAGGAAATAGCCCACCCCGATACCGATCAGGCTGATGATCAATACGGTGATCGCGTTCATGACTGCTCCCTCCTTCCG
>JBJKPT010000354.1:0-2966 GCA_046706045.1 Desulfobacterales bacterium | reverse complement strand
CCTTAGCCGGGTGCGGATTGCCGGCCCTTTCGGCCATTTTCAGTTTCGGCCTTCCACGCGGCCGGCCCTGTTTGTGGCCACAGGAACGGGAATCGCGCCGTTCCGATCCATGGCACGGGCCGGCATCCGGGCGCGGTTGCTTCTTTTCGGCGCACGCGCGGCGGAAACCTGCCATTACCGCGAGGAGCTGATTGGGGCGGCCGAAACCGTTGTTTTCTGCTTGAGTGGCGGAGTCATGCCGGAATCAACGGTATTTCCCGGCCGGGTGACGGATTATCTCCTCGCCAATTGGCCTGCCGGCGCCTTTGATTTTTACCTCTGCGGCCGACAGGAAATGATCCGGGACGTGACCCTGCTGGTGGATGCCCGTTTTGCCGGATCGAGAATTTTTTCGGAGCCTTTCTATTGAATGATCCCTTTTGGGGTTGGGTCCGCCGCATTGAAAAAATGGGCGTCGGTATTACGTTCACCTTCAACACTTCGAAACCGGCGTAGCCGTATTTTTTTGCAGCGGGACGCCGCGAAAGGAGACATGCCATGCTCACGAAAGAGGCTTTGTGCGAACATATCCGGACCCTTTATCCGGATATCGGCGAATGTGGATTGGATTTGAATGTCATCTTTGACGAGGAAAACGATGCCTGGGTGGTCGACCTGAAAAAAGGCAAAATTCAATTGAAAACCTTCCTGGACGATGGCGATGCCGATGCCTGCATGCTGGGAAAAAAGTGCATCGGCCTCGGCATCCAGATTACCCTCTTGCGGGATAGCATCGAAAAGCTTCAAGCCAAAAGGACGGCCTGAAACCGAAATCTCCGTTCCATGCGCCGCTCGGCGGCATCCCCTCCGCCGCCGGACGATTTCGCTGATTTATCGAAAGGAGGCCGCGCCGATGATAACCGACAGAGAAGAACAAGACGCCATGGGAACGGTCCGGGTGCCGGCCGATGCCTATTACGGAGCACAGACCCAGCGGGCCAAAGAAAATTTTTCCATCAGCGGCGTCCGTCTGCCAAGGGCCTTTCTCCATACCCTTGCCCTCGTCAAGGCCTTTGCCGCCGAAACGAACCACGAACTGGGGTTGCTTCCCGCCGAGCTCGCGACCGCGATCGCCGACTCGGCGCGGGAGGTTGCCGCGGGAGGGTTCGACGACCAATTTCCCGTGGACGTTTTTCAGACCGGCTCGGGCACCTCGACCAACATGAACATGAACGAGGTCATCGCCGGCCGGGCCAACGAACGGCTCACCGGCACCCGCGGCGGAAAAACCCCCGTGCACCCCAACGACCACGTCAACATGGGCCAATCGAGCAACGACGTCATCCCCACCGTTTTGCACATCTCCGCCGCCGTGGGGCTCCACGACCGGCTTCTGCCGGCAATGGCGCGGCTGGAAGCAGCCCTCGCCCGCAAGGCCGAGGCTTTTGCCGGGGTCCGCAAACTCGGCCGCACCCATCTGCAGGATGCCGTGCCCATGACCTTGGGAAACGAATTTTCCGGTTACGCGCGGCAGGCAGCCCTGGGCCGGGATCGAATTGAGGCGGTGTTGCCCCGGCTTTTCGAACTGGCCCTCGGGGGGACGGCTGTTGGAACCGGCATCAACACCCACCCCACCTTCGCCCGGCGTACGATCGCCCGCATCGCCGCGCACACCGGGCTCGGCTTCGTGGAGGCAAAAAACCATTTCGCGGCCCAGGCGGCCCAGGACACGGCGGTCGAGGCCAGCGGTGCCTTGAAGGCCGTGGCCGTGGGCCTGATCAAGATCGCCAACGACATCCGGTGGCTCTCCTCGGGGCCGCGAAGCGGGTTCGGTGAAATCCGTATCCCAGCCCTGCAGCCGGGCTCCTCCATCATGCCCGGCAAGGTCAACCCGGTGATCCCGGAGGCGGTGGTGCAGGTGGCGGCCCAAGTTATCGGAAACGACGCGGCCGTGACCATCGGGGCACAGAACGGCTATTTCGAATTGAACCTGAGCCTGCCGCTCATCGCGCACAACCTGCTCTCCGCAATCGACACCCTGGCCGCCGCCGCCGCGATATTCGCCGACAACTGCATCGCCGGAATCGAAGCCGATGCCGCGGTTTGTGCAGGCGCCATTGAAGGCAGCCTCGCGCTGGCCACCGGCCTCGTACCCTATATCGGCTACGACAAGGCCGCGGCCCTCGCTCACCAGGCCCATGCCACCGGTCAAACGGTGAGGGCCGTGGTACAGGCGGCAGGCATCCTGACGGAATCGGAAATCACCGCGGCCCTGGGGCTGCCGCCGGAGGCCGAGATCGGCCCCATTGCATCAAAACCACACGGAAAGGAACATCCCATGTCCGGAAAAAAAACGTACCGTATTCAGGCCGTCTGTCCTCAATGTGGCTGCAGTTCCGTCAGCCACCTGAGCGAAGCCGAGATTGAAAAACGGTTCGGCGATGCGCCCAACGTGCATCTCGAGTGCTCCGAATGCATGCTCCAATATGAAAAAGAACGGGCCGAAGTCTGTCCGGAATGGGATCAGGCTTGCCGAATGAAATCCTGAGGGACCCCTTGCAACGGCCCCGGAGCAATACCCCGGACTCTCCACGTCGCGCGGCGTCCCGGGGGGCATTGCGCCTTTACAAGCGTTGCGGCAGCTTTTATATTGCTCCATTGAATTTTAACGGAACATCCGGGCCGAAAAGCAAATCAGGCCTGCATGCCTGTTTGCAAACATCATTGCATCAAGGAAAGGAATCAACATGGCTTACGATTTCAGTGCGGACGATGTGTTTGAGATGGCCGAACGGCTGGAGCAAAACGGTGCGGCGTTTTACCGGAAGGCGGCCAAAGCCGTTTCCAGCGCCGATGCCAAGGCAATGCTGACAAGCCTGGCCGCCATGGAAGACGAACACCAAAAAATTTTTGCGGCCATGCGAAAAGAACTTTCCGCTCAGGAAAAAGCCGACACCGTTTTTGATCCCGAAGGGGAGGCCGGTCAG
>JBJKPT010000353.1:0-2695 GCA_046706045.1 Desulfobacterales bacterium | reverse complement strand
CGTTCAAGTGGTATTCCCAGATGCCGATCACGAACTGGGCCGCCATGTAGTGTTTTTGGCCCCCCTTGGAAGACCGGTAGATCAATCCCTTGCGGGACATTTCCTCCAGCATCGGGGCCAGTTCGGCGGCGTCTTTTCCCAGCCGTTTGGCGATGGCCGGCGCCGGCTCCGGCATCATGGTCAGCCCGGTGGCGATTTCGGCCTCTTCGGCCGTGAAAAGCCGCTTTAGGAACCTCAGCGCGACGCCGCTTTCCTTTGCCGTGTACCCGGCCGGCAGCCGATCCTGATGTTTGGCCAGTTGCTGGTAAACGTCGGTCATGGTCTGCTCCCTTCGTGTGGGTTGTTTTCGATGGCGGCCCGCGGGGACCTTGCAGGGGGGCCGCTGCGATGTCGCCGGTGAAAACGTCGATGGTCCACGATTAAAACGTGCGGCCCAAAAAGGGAAGAGCGGATTGATGGGGGGGCGGTTTGACAACTCAAAGGGTTCCCTTAGTTTACGCGTGCTCGTGGATTGCGCCCGGCGCGGCATGCGGCGGCGCCGGACGGGATTCACGATAGCGGTTACCCTTACGTCATTGAGGAGAATCGTCATGCCAAAAATCGTACGTCTCTATGAAACGGGAAACGCCGAGGTGCTCAGGCTCGAAAATGAACCGTTGGCACAGCCCGGCGAGGGCGAGGTGCGCTTGAAGGTGGAAGCCATCGGGCTTAACCGCGCCGAAGTGATGTTCCGGCAAGGTCAGTATTTGCAAAGTCCCAAGTTTCCCTCGCGGATCGGCTATGAAGCCGCCGGGGTCATCGACGCGTTGGGGCCCGGGGTGAGCGGTGTTCGGATCGGTGAGCGCGTGAGCACCATCCCCATGTTTTCAATGGATAAGTACGGCGTTTACGGTGAAAGCGCCATCGTGCCGGCCGCTGCCGTGGCGTACTATCCTGAAAATTTGTCCCCTGCGGAAGGTGCGGCCATTTGGATGCAGTACATGACCGCCTACGGCGCCTTGATCGAACTGGGACGACTGCAGAAAGAGGATGCCGTTTTGATCACCGCCGCCAGCAGCAGCGTGGGGCTGGCTGCCATTCAGATCACCAAATCGGTAGGGGCAACGGCCGTTGCGACGACCCGCAGCGCGGCCAAGAAACCGTTCCTCCTCGAGGCCGGTGCGGACCACGTCATCGTCACCGACACGGAAGACCTGCCCGAAAAGACGATGCAGATCACCGCCGGTAAAGGCGCCCGCATCATCTTCGATCCGGTGTCGGGTCCCTTTCTCGAGACATTGGCCGGGGCCGCGGCCGGCGGCGGTATTATTTTCGAGTACGGTGCGCTTTCCGCGGCGCCGACACCTTTTCCCCTGTTCGCCGCACTCAGCAAGAGCCTGACGGTGCGCGGATACGTGTTGTTTGAAATTGTCGGCCAACCGGAAAAGCTGGCCCGCGGCAAGCGTTTTATCTACGACGGCCTGTCTTCCGGTGCGCTCACGCCCATCATTTCCCGCACCTTTCCCCTGAAGGCCATCGCTGAAGCACAACGATACATGGAATCCAATCAGCAAAAGGGCAAGATCGTGGTGACGGTCTGAGGACCGTCGTGGGAGCGCAATCGAAAAGATCGCGCCGGGTTGATCTGCCCGGCAAAGGAACATCCGCCCGTACCGGCCGTAATACCGGACGGGCTTTCTGCTTGTCGAAATTCACTACCTGCCGGGCATGGAGGCCCCTGTGGCGTGGGAGAAATCACGGATGGCCCGGTTCTATGCCGACCCCCTCCATGCCACGAAGAACAGCCGTCTGAACGGAAACATCACCTTTCCATCGCGTTGAATCGGTTTCATTGATCCCCGTTCTCGATCTTGGCGCCCTTTTCGATGAGGAGTTCCCTCAGCACCGAACGATGGCAGCGGGCTTCGTCTTTGCAGTAACATCCCACGGAGAGGTTTGTTTGATGGGACAGGGCTGCGAGCAGTTCCAGGATACGGGCGTTCTCGGGTGTCGCCATCTCTGCACGGTATTTCTTCTTGAATGCGCGCCATTCGCTTTCGGTGCCGGCATTTTTTCCAATTTTTATGGTTTCGGGGCTCGGCGACAGATTCGGAAGCCACACATCGTACCAGTTCTGAGCGCCGAACGCTTCCTTCGGCACCCCCCGGGGAGGACGCCGGACGGTTCCGATGCGAAGGCCTTCGTCCTCGTGTCGATCGCTGCCAAGCCTCACTACCCGCAAAGCCATGGTCACCTCCGTTCACCGGCGCCCGGCGCATTCTCCAACCCATCGCCATCATGCCCCTCTCAAAAAGGCCTGATAATGGGTTGCCGTCTCCTGCGGTCTTTCCATCATGGGCATGTGCCCGCAGTCTTTCATGATCACGACGGCGCAATTCGGCAGCCCCTTCTCCATGATTTGCACACACGACACATCCAGGACCCGGTCGCCGTCGCCCCAAAGCGCCAGCGAACGCGCCTTGATCTTCGGCAGGTCGGGCTCAAGGGTCGCGTTTTCCGTCAAGAGTTGGGTGAAGATCTTCCCGTTGGCGGCACGGTGACGCAGGGTCTCCTTTGCCATGATGCGCTTTGCGAATCTCGGGATTTCCGGCGGTTTTGAAAACACGAATTGGATCAGCCGATCAAATTCTTCCACCGATCCCACGACCAGCGGCTTGGGCTCCCGCCTGCACAGCCGCTCGTGCATTTCGAACGC
>JBJKPT010000352.1:0-1653 GCA_046706045.1 Desulfobacterales bacterium | reverse complement strand
AGATGGGCCATATCAGATGCTCACGTCGATCATGCGATCGCCGGCAGGAGTCTCCCAGGCGGATGCGCCTTTCGGCCGTTCCGGTGTCCGGTCCAGGGCGGCTGCGAGGGAGACGTTTTCGAAAATTCCGGTCAACCGTTCGAAGAGATTCGAAAAATTGGCCTCCAAACGGGCGCGGGCCTCGGGTCGGACCACCCGGAAAAAAACCCCGAGACCCGAAGCGTCCATCACCACATCGGCCTTGACGTCCTCGATGCGGTCGAGGTGGAGAAACAGGGAGATCCGACGACGATGGCCCGCACCGGATCGGCGGCGTTTCGGATAGAAGACCTGGAGCCGCACATCGGGCCCCCGATGGTCCAGGGGCAACGTGAACGGAATCGGCAAGAAAGCGCTCGACTCCAGCCGGTCCCCGCTCCCGGGCGGGCCCGGTCCCTCCGTCTGCGACAACGCCTCCCGAACCCGGTCCTGGAGCCTGCCGCTTTCCTCAAGCATGCGTTCAACCTCCTTTTCCATGGCTTCGGACACCCGGGCAAGGTCTTCGGATGGGACGGCCGCAGGGACGGTCGGCGGTGAACCCGGGGGGCATAAGGAGGGGGAGACCGGAGGTGATGCCTCGGTGGACGGCGGAACCGATGTGGAAATCATCGGCACCGCGTTCGATTCCCCGGAAAAAGACAACCCGATTCCGGGCGCGCCGGAAGCCGGGACCGAGGATTCTTGATCGATCGGGATCGTCGGTACCGATTTTGACCCCGTCGGGGACGGGCTCGCCGGGTTCGCTGACGGCGGAGTCGCTTTCCCCGGTTTCGGCGCGGAAACGGCCGATTGCGTCGATTCGGGCTTTGCCGGGACCGGCTCCCCGGTTGCGGCGGCCGTTGACGCTTCCGCGAAGGGTTACGGGCGCGGGACCGCCACCCCCGTGTCCGGCGTGAACGGATTCTCCGGCGTCGGCGCCGTTGGATGCGAACCGGTTTCGTCGAGACGTTCCAGGGCCGACTCGGTTTCCGGGGCCAGACGCCGGCCATGGCGAACCACGAACCGGCGGATCCCGGCGCCGAGCCGGTGGCGGGCGCTCTTTCCTGCCTCCCCTTTTTCCAGGGCCGCCGAAGCCGCCTTGCGAACCCCTGCACGAAACCGGTGGATTTCGGCATCCCGGTGGTGCAGATCCCGCAAGGTCGCCAGAAGCCGTCCCGAGATGGACGGCTCCCGGCTCGGGAACCGGGGATCGGCCGGGCCGCGGAAACCGGAGGCCGAAGCCGGTGAGTCGTCGATGGAAAGGTGCCGCGTCAAAATCCCCGCATCGGCCAACTCGGATACCAGTTGACGGATCCGCGCTTCCAAACCGCCATCGGTGCCGGAAACGACGGGCAGGGGTTTTCCCGGCACCGGCGGCAAGGCGTCATCGGGTGTCACGGCCGCCGCCACCGGGCCGGATCCGGAGCCATCGGCGGTCGCATCCCCCGGCATGCAAACCCGCACCCGATAACCGGCTCCCGAACCGGGGCGGTACGTCATCGGCCCCTGCGCGGCGTCGGCATCGGGAAGATTTGAAAGGAGCCGATGGTATCGGCGGATACCGGCAACCACCCGAAAAACCGCCGATCTTGCGGCCTTTGCCCCGGGAGCCGCCGCCTGGGCCCCGTCGTCCAG
>JBJKPT010000351.1:0-4594 GCA_046706045.1 Desulfobacterales bacterium | reverse complement strand
TGCTCAAAACCCAAATGAAAAAAACGAAAGATCCAACAACTCGGGCTTGATGATGGTTTCGGCCGGTGATGCAAAATCAAGAAACACCGGCGCGAAGAATAGGTGCCTCTGGATCGGGGCAGGCCAGTGCATCCGCTTGATGTCGGGAGGTGTCTTTTTCGCGATCGAAATCGGAATCGGGATCGATTTCGATCCCGATTCCGAGCCCGATTGCGATAACCCCACCCAAGGTTCGCCCCTGGGCGCGACCAAAAGGATGACGGCCGAAAGATACAACCTATCCGATCGGGTCTGTTTTGAACCTTAAACCTTGAATATTCAAATGGATATGGATATGGATCCGAATTTGATCGATTTCGACCGCCGCCACATCTGGCATCCCTACACCTCCATGACCGATCCCCTGCCGGTCTATCCCGTGGCATCGGCCTCCGGGGTACGGCTCCGGCTCTTCGACGGCCGCGAGCTGATCGACGGCATGTCCTCCTGGTGGGCGGCGATCCACGGCTACAACCACCCGGTATTGAACCGGGCCGTGACCGATCAGGTGGAAAAGATGGCGCACGTGATGTTCGGCGGCATCACCCATGCCCCGGCCGTGGCGCTTGCCCGGCAACTGGTCGCGTTGACCCCCGATCCCCTGGAGAAGGTTTTTTTCTGCGATTCCGGGTCCGTGGCCGTCGAGGTGGCCATCAAGATGGCGCTCCAGTACTGGTTTGCCTGGGGGCGGAAGGAAAAACGGAAACTTGTCACCATCCGCAAGGGCTACCACGGGGATACCTTCGGCGCCATGTCCGTCTGCGATCCGGTGACCGGGATGCACGAGATGTTCACCGGCGTGCTCCCGGCCCACTTCTTCGTCACGGCGCCTCAATGCCGGTACCGCGACCCCTGGGCGGAAACCGACATCGCGGAACTCGAGCGCACGATCGCGGCGCACCACCACGAGATCGCCGCCCTGATCCTCGAGCCGATCGTTCAGGGCGCCGGGGGCATGCGTTTTTATCACCCGGAGTACCTCCGCCGGGCCCGGAAGATCTGCACGAGCCACGAGATTCTTCTCATCGCAGACGAAATCGCCACGGGATTCGGCCGTACCGGCGCCCTTTTCGCCTGCGAGATCGCCGGCATCGCGCCGGACATCCTCTGCGTGGGAAAGGCCCTGACCGGCGGCACCATGAGCCTCGCCGCCACCTTGACCACCGAAGCGGTCGCCGCCGGAATTTCAGAGAAGGGCGGGGTCTTCATGCACGGTCCCACCTTCATGGGAAACCCCCTTGCCTGCGCCGTGGCCCATGCGAGCATCCGGCTCCTGCTGGACTCCCCCTGGCAGGAACGGGTCCGGCGGATCGAAGCCCAACTCACCGAGGAACTCGCCCCTGCCGCCGGATCGGAGGCCGTGGCCGAGGTCCGCACCCTCGGCGCCATCGGGGTCATCGAGTTGAAACGCCCGGTGGACATGGCCCGCATCCAGAAACAGTTCGTGGACAGAGGGGTTTGGATCCGTCCTTTCGGCCGTCTGGTCTACACCATGCCGCCCTTTGTCATCTCCGAGACGGACCTTTCGTGCATCACCGGAGCCATGATCGATATCGTCTGCCACGGGATGGCATGATATTTTTTTTGGATTTTGGGTCGATTGCCTGTTATGGTTCGATATCCGTGGACAACAGCGCAACCATGGCTATCGTCGGCCGATTTCGTAAACACGCCGGGGCGCGGGGCATCAAAATGACCCGAAAGACAATCGCCAACCTAGTTGTTTTTCTTTTGTTGACCGGTTGCGGATTTTCGACCGAGGTCCCGTCGAGCAAGCCTTCCGGGCTGGAGCAGATGCTGGTGGTCAGCTCTCTGGAAAGGGCCACCGCGAAGCTGCGGCTCGACCGGTACCGCGGCAAGCGCGTTTACGTCGACTTCTTTTCCCAGGTGAAGGACGACCGTTTTATCCGCGGCTACATCACCACCATGCTGCGAAAGGAAGGCGCCGAGGTGGTCGACGACGCAAAGAAGGCCGATCTGATCCTGAAGACGTTTGCAACGGTGGTCGGCATCGACACCGCCGTGAGGCTTTTTGGCTTGTCGGAGGTGACCACGCCGCTGGTGGGGATGACCGTCCCGGAGATCGCCCTTTACAAGTCCATCAACGAACGGGGGTACAGCGACCTGAGGATATTTGCCTTCGACGGGCGCACCGGCCGGTTTTTGTCCGAGGAGAGTCCCCGTGCCGTCGGGAAATCCAATTACGACCAGTATACGTTGTTGATCGTCATCAAGTTCTCCGTCACCGATGTTACCGAACCCATACCCAAAACCTCCCAAAAATTGTTTTCCATTGGTTCCGTTGATCAATCCCCGGAGGCCGGCCGTTTCAGAGACGGCAAGAGCTGCCGCAGCAGAGGTCGTTTTTGCGTTCCCACTGCAGGGTGACGTGGGCGATCCCGAATCGATCGGCCAGATCCCGGGTAATTTCAGCGATCTGTTCGTCGTCGTCGGCCGGGTCGGGCTTGATCAGGTGGGCGGTCAGGGCGGTTTCGGTGGTGCTCATGGCCCAGATGTGCAGGTCGTGGACGGCCGCAATGCCCGGTCTTTGGGCCAGGTAGGTCTTGATGGCCTGGGGGTCGATACCGGCGGGCACGGCATGCAGGCTGAGGTTTACCGATTCGCGCAAGACTCCCCAGGTGCCATAGACAATGATGGCCGCAATCGCCAGGCTGATGGCCGGATCCAGCCAGGCCCAGCCGGTCCTCAGGATCAGCAGCCCCGTCGCCACGACACCCGCGGAAACGCCGGCATCGGCCGCCATGTGGATAAATGCCGCGCGCACGTTCAGGTCGCGCTTTCGGCCGGATAAAAACAGCAGGGCCGAGGCGGCATTGATGACCACGCCGGCGGCCGCCACCAGGATGACGGTCTTGCCCGCCACCGGGACCGGGTCCTCGAACCGGTGAAGGGCCTCCCAGACAATGCCCCCCATGATGACCAGCAGGATCACCGCATTGAGCAGGGCGGCCATGATGGTCGAGCTGCGCCAGCCGTAGGTCCGTTTCTGGGTGGCCCGCCGGCGCAACAGCATGTTGGCCCCCCAGGCCAGCAGCAGGCCGAGAACATCGCTCACGTTGTGCCCGGCGTCGGCCAAAAGGGCCAGGGACCCGGACATCACCCCGAAGACGACTTCGGCGAGCACAAAGACCGAATTGAGAACGATCCCGATGGCAAAGGGATGGTTGGACGGCATTTCATGGTGATGGTGGCGGTGATGGCCGGTCATGCACTCAATCCCTTGAAAGCTGACGATCTTGTGCCAACAGACAAAATAAGCGGGAAACCGGCCGGCGCAAACCTCGCCGGCATTCCGGATGCCCTTGACAGTATTCGAGGCAGTGGTTACCGATGTTCAGTGTTTAAATGCGACTTCCTGAAGCGTTATTTCGCCCGCAATGAGCTCCGCATCAGCCAGCGCATCCGTAAATACGGATACCGAGGTTCATCCAGGATAAGACCGGAAAAGAGGTCTTCCCCAAATCGGTTGTGATCGCTCCGGCAAAAGCCGGGCGCGTGGAGAAACCTCGGCGATGGTCCGCAACTCGAACACATTGAGGAGAAATAAAATGAAAGCATTGAAAAGATGGATTTTACCTGTTCTTTCCTTGGTGCTGGTCGGCTTCTTTTCTTCAACTGTTTTCGCCCGGGGCGCGTATACGATGATGGGGAAAATATCGGCGATCAACGAAGCGCAGCAGGTCGTTGTGGTCCAAGTCCCGGTCCGAAAGGCGCAATTGATGACCGTTGCCGGGGAACTGGTGCCGGGCGCCAAGCTGACCAAGAACGGCAGAAAGGCCGAACTCGGCGATTTCCACGTGGGGGAGCGAGTGGTCGTCAGCTGGCAAAAGACCGATAAGACCCTTCTGATTCGAGGGCTGCGGACCCTCCGGTGGAAGACCAAAAAATAACCGTTCCCTCCAAAACCTCGGGTTCGATCCAAGGGGGCTCTACCGCCTCCGGGGCTGGTTGCGTGCCTTCGCTCCGTCCGGAGGCGTCTTTCTCATGGAGCCGGAAATTGATACGAAAATATCCTTGACAGCCTTCGCGATAGGGGTTAACAAGTTCTCCCAAGGTGATTTTTTACTGGGTAGGCGAGAAAATGTTTTCTACAGTTTTCACGACGGGACTCACCAGGAGATTCCCAAAAAGCGATTCTTCATCAGCTGAGCGGTTGAACGTAAAGGCTGCCCGTTTTCATCAAAAGTCCCACCGATTAAGAATGCACCTTTCCGAAGGTCCATGAATCATTCCACTGCCTTCTTTTCCGCAAGAACAACCCGGATGAAGTTGAATTGCGCCTGAAGGCTGACGTCGTTCAGGCCAAGGGCCACAGCTTCGCATGAAGTCGGCTTCCTGGGCAACATCTGGCAATTGTTCGGCAATTGAAGACCAAAACTTTCGGGAGACCATTTCGGGTACCTGCGAGATCACGCAGGTTGCCGGCGTCGAATTGCGTTCATGGCAGTTCGCGTGCGTACGGATATTTACCATTACTTCGAAGGAGCGCGGTATTATGCATGGAACATTACCACGAGAAGACTCACCACAGGAA
>JBJKPT010000350.1:0-2591 GCA_046706045.1 Desulfobacterales bacterium | reverse complement strand
ATCCACATCGATCCCGGTGCAACCCCTTGCGCGACGCTGCTGGCCCTGTCCGGGAAAAAAGACCTCGGGGTTCACACCGAATACCTGACCGACGGGATCATGCGGCTGGTCGCCGAAGGCGTGATCACCAATCGCTGCAAAAGCCACAAGGAAGGGCGGCTTGTCGCGAGCGGCGCCATCGGCTCCCAAAACCTCTACGAGTTTCTCCACGATAACCCTTCGATCGATTTCCAGCCTTCGGATTACGTGAACGACCCCGGCATCATCGCCCGGCAGCACAAGATGGTCTCCCTCTGCGTGGCCGAAGCCATGGACCTGACCGGACAGGTCGCCGCGGACGCCCTGAGCTACAACCACTTTTCCGGCGTCACCGGCATGCTCGACTTCATGCGCGGGGCCTCCCGCGCCGAGGGCGGCAAATCGATCCTCATGTTGCCGTCCACGACCCAACAGGGCACGCGAAGCCGTATCGTGCCCATGTTAAACGACATGGCGGTGGTGGTGCCCCGGGGGGATGTGGATTACGTGGTCAGCGAGTTCGGCATGGTGCGCCTGTTCGGAAAAAGCTTCCAGGAACGGGCCATGGCCATGATCAACCTCGCCCACCCGGATTTTCGGGACGATCTCTTTGCCCGGGCCAAGGAAATGGGGCTCTTGAGCAAGCGGCACACCCTCTCCGACGCCCTGCACGGCGTCTATCCCGCGCACCTGGAAGAAATCGTCACGATCGACGGGGAGGCCATCACCTTCCGGCCTGCCAAGGCCGTGGACCAGCGACGAATCCAAGAGCACTTCTACAGCCTCGACAAAAACGACGTCATCAGCCGGTTCTTCCACGAAAAAAATTCATTCTTGAACGATGAGGTCGAAGGGGTGGCCCAGGTGGACTACGTAAAGGACCTCACCATCCTGGCCCTGGTGGGGGAGATCGGCTTCAGCCGGGTGGTGGCCGTGGGCGAGTACCTTCTGGAAGAAGCCACCAACGTCGCCGAGGTGGCCTTTTCCGTCAGCCATGAATACCAGGAAAAAGGATTGGGCAAACGGCTCTTGGCAAAGCTTGCCGAGGCGGCCCGAGAAAACGGCATTTCCGGTTTCGTTGCTTTCACCTCCCCCATGAACCAGGGCATGAGTCGCCTCTTCCGGACCCTGCCCTACAAGGTCCGCAACACCCTGGACGGAGACATGTTGGAACTGCGCTGTGATTTCGGCGAACTCCGGTAACCGGTTCGACGCCCTCATGGGTCGACAAAATACGAACGAGCGGGAGATACGAATTATGCATTGCGTCCATTTTCTGCCCCACGACAAATCCGCCATGGTCGAGGATGGGGAAATCCTCTTGCGCGCCGCCATGGAAGCGGGTGTCCACGTGAATGCTTCCTGCGGTGGTGAAGGTGTCTGTGCCAAGTGCCGCGTGATCGTCGAAGCGGGCACCGTCGACGGCGGCACCATCGCCGGACGCCTCAGTGAAGAGGAGCTGGCCGCCGGCCTTCGCCTGGCCTGCCAGGCCCGGGTTCGAAGCGATCTCACCGTGCGGATTCCCGTGGAGTCGGTGGTGGAGGGCTCGGTGTTGAACCTGCCGGCGACACCCCGGCGCACCGCCCGGATCCGGCAACCCGATTTCGAGGACCTGAAGGAGCAGGGACTTTTTGTCCCGCCGATCGAAAAGGTCTACCTCGAACTGCCCGTTCCCAATGCCCAGGACCACCTTCCAGACATTACCCGTCTGGTCGGCTTTCTCAAGATTCACCACCGTGAAAAACGGTTGAAAGTGGACCTCCTGGTGATCCGCAAGGCCCCGGAGGTGATGCGCGAAGCCGGATTCAAAATCACGGCCACCCTGTTGCGGCCGGTCCGGGAAACGAGCAAGACCCGGGTGATCAACATCCAGGCGGGAGACACCACCGCCCACCGTTACGCCCTGGCCGTGGATGTCGGCACCACCACGATTTACGGAGAGTTGATCGATCTGAACACCGGCGCGATCCTGGCTCAAAAGGGTGACTTCAACGGCCAGATCAGCTACGGCGAGGATGTCATCTCCCGCATCGTTTTCGCCGAAAAGGGCGACGGGCTGAAAACCCTTCACAAGGCCGTCATCGATACGATCAACGGCATCATCGACGAAATCATCAAAAAAGCCGGCATCGATCCGGAGAATCTTTCCACCATCACCCTGGCCGGCAACACCACCATGACGCAACTGCTCCTCGAGGTGAATCCCCGCTTCATCCGCCGCTCGCCGTACGTGCCGGCCGCCACGCTCTACCCACCCATCCCGGCCCAGTCGATCGGCCTTCATCTGGGCGAACACGTGCGGGCCCTGGTCTATCCCCAGGTCTCAAGCTACGTGGGCGGGGACATCGTGGCCGGCGTCATGGGCTCCGGGCTCTACCGGACCGAACGGCTGACCTTGTTTATGGATATCGGCACCAATGCCGAGATCGTTGTCGGCAACAAGGATTGGATGGCCTGCGCGGCCTGTTCGGCAGGCCCCGCCCTCGAGGGAGGCAACATCGAATTCGGCATGCGGGCGGCAAAGGGTGCGATCGAGGATTTTTCCATCGACCCCTCGACCTGGGAACCGATGA
>JBJKPT010000349.1:0-1697 GCA_046706045.1 Desulfobacterales bacterium | reverse complement strand
GCGGCGGCCACGAAGATCATCGGATAGCCCAGGTAACGGAACAGTCGATAGGGCAGGTGCCGGCAGATGACGAGCACCACGATTCCGATCAGGGCGTAGACCGCCTGCCGCTGAAGGAAAAAATACTCCGAGCCGAACCGGTCCCGGGCCAGGGTCGAACTGGCGCTGTAGACCATGACGATGCCGATCCCCACGAGAAACAGCACCGCAAACAGCAGCCACACATCGTAGGCGCGGGGGCGTTTCGGTCGGGTGTCGGCGGTGGTGACGGACATGGGGCTCCTCTATCCCTTCAGGCTTTTCACGAGTTGGGTGAAGACCTCCCCCCGATGGGCGTAACTGTCGAACATGTCGAAACTGGCGCAGCCCGGGGAGAGCAGGACCACGTCGCCGGCCTCGGCCGCCTGATTTGCGCGGGCAACGGCATCGGCCATGGTCTGCGCCCGTTCGCAGGCAACGGCGGCGGCGAACCGGTCGCCGAGCATGTCGGCGGCTTCGCCGAGGAGCACCAGGCGGCGGACGCGCCGCCGCAATTCCGGGATCAAAACCCCGAAATCGCCGCCTTTGTCCCGGCCTCCCATGATGAGCACGACCGGCCGGTCAAAGGCGGTGAGGGCCCGGTAGACGGCGTCCACGTTGGTCGCCTTGGAATCGTCCACGAAAAGGATTCCGTCGTGCTCGGTCACCCGTTCAAGGCGGTGCGAAAGCCCCGTAAAATCGGCGAGGGCCGTTTGGATTCCGGAAACCGTGCCGCCGGCGGAAAAGGCCGCCAAAGCCGCGGCGGCGATGTTTTCCCGGTTGTGGGCCCCGCTCAGGCGGTGGTCCGCATCCGTGAACACCAGGCGCGGGTTCCCGGGGCCCGGGGTGATGTCGATGGTTTCCCCGTCAATCCGGCCGCCGACGGCGGCCGAGGGCAAACGCCCGCTTGCCGAATAGGGCAGGACCCGCGCGGCGATCCCCGGCGCCATGGCCCGGATCCGGGCATCGTCAACGTTGATGACGGCCGTGTCCGTGGATCGCTGGTTTTCGAAGACCCGGCATTTGGAGGCCGCGTAGGCGGCCATGTCCGGATACCGGTCCAGATGGTCCTCGGTGATGTTCAACAGCACCGCCACCGCCGGCCGGAAGGTGTCGATGGTGTCGAGCTGAAAGCTGCTGACCTCCAGGACCGCCACCTGCGCACTGCCCTCGCCGTCGATAAAGGCGGTGAGGGGATTGCCGATGTTGCCGCCGACGAAGACCTGCCGGCCCGAGGCCGCAAGCATCCGGCCGACGAGTTCGGTGACCGTGGTCTTGCCGTTGGTGCCGGCCACCGCCACCACCGGGGCCGAGAGGTACCGGAAGCCGAATTCGATCTCGCCGATCACCGGCACGCCGGCTGCCCGGGCCGCTACCAACGGCGCAATGGTGTGAGGGACCCCGGGGCTGACGATCACGAGATCCGCGGCGGTGAAGATCCTCCGGGGGTGTTCGCCGAGAATGCAATCGATCCCCTCGGCCGAAAGGGCGGCGGCCGTGTCGGCCAGGAGCTCGGGCCGGGCCATGTCGGTGGCCGTCACCGCGGCACCGTGGTGGGCCGCCAGCCGTGCGGCCGCGATCCCCGAGCGTTTGAGCCCGACCACCACCACCCGTTTTGCTGCAAGCTCATGCATCGATGCCGTCCTTGAAACCGGTTCATCGGGATCGGGGCCGCCACC
>JBJKPT010000348.1:0-2023 GCA_046706045.1 Desulfobacterales bacterium | reverse complement strand
GGACTCGGCCCGGCTGGGAAATTTCATGACCTTCGCCCGGCAGCGCGAGGTCCGGTTCCGGGCCGTGGACGCCCGCGCCCTGGGCGAATCCATGGTGCAGGTCCTGGCGCCGGATTTCGACGCCCTGGGGGTCTCCCTCTCGGCGGACTGCGCCCCGGTCCAAATCCTGGCCGATGGGGAGATGCTGCGGCAGGTTCTCGTGAACCTCCTGTTGAACAGCCTTCATGCTTCCCCGCCGGGGACCGCCGTGACCCTCGGGCTTACCCGGCGAGGCAACGCGGCGGCGATCTTCATCGCCGATCACGGCAGCGGCATTTCCCCAACCCTGCTGCCGGATATCTTCAAACCCTACGTGGCCGAGAACCCCGAGGGCCACGGCCTGGGGCTGGCCATCGTCAAACGGTTTGTCGATGCCCATGGATGGGAGATCCGCGTCGATTCCCAGCCCGGTCGCGGCACCACGGTCACCATCGACGGCATCGGCCTGGCCGTCGCCGGGGAGATCAGTTCATGACCCACCAGATCCTCATCGTGGACGACGAGATCCGCTATCGTGAACTCTACGCCCAGGTGCTTTCCGCGGCAGGGTTTGAAACCCGGGTCGCGGCCGGTCCCCAGGAGGCCCTGGCGATCATCGGCCAGGGCCTCCCGTCCCTGGTCGTCAGCGATGTGCGCATGCCCGGATCCAGCGGTCTGGAACTGTTGCAGGCGGCCCGGCGGAGCCATCCGAACCTGCCGTTTCTGCTGGTGACGGCCTATGCCGACGTGCGCGATGCGGTCAATGCCCTCAAGCTCGGGGCCGTGGACTACCTCACCAAGCCCGTCGATCTGGAAGAACTCCTCGCAGCGGTCCGCGACGGCCTCGGGGTGTATTCGGGTTCGCCGCTGCCGGAGTTTCCCGACGGGGCCTCGGACGGCATCGTGGCCGCAAGCCCCGGCATGCGCACCGTGCTGAGGGACGCCTTCCGGATCGCGGCAAGCGATGCCAATGTTCTCATCATCGGGGAGAGCGGCAGCGGAAAGGAAGTCGTGGCCCAGTTCATCCACCGCCAGAGCCGCCGCAAGGCCGGGCCGATGAAGGCGATCAACTGCGCCGCCATTCCGGCCAATCTTTTGGCCAGCGAACTTTTCGGCCATGAAAAAGGTGCCTTCACCGGCGCCGTGATCCGGCGTCCCGGGCTTTTCCGGGAGGCCGCCGGCGGCACCCTGTTTCTGGACGAAATCGGGGAGATGCCCGCGGAATTGCAGGCCGCCCTTCTCAGGGCCATCGAGACCGGGTGCATCCTGCCCGTGGGCAGCGACAAGGAGGTGGCCGTGGATTACCGGCTGCTTGCCGCCACCAACCGGAACCTGATGGCGGATGTCGCCGCGGGCCGGTTCCGCCAGGACCTTTATTACCGGCTGAACGTCATTGCCATCGAAATTCCGCCCCTGAGGGAACGGCCGGAAGATATTTTGGCCCTTGCCCGCCATTTTCTTTCCCGGAGTTCATCCGACGGCAAGCGGCTTTCCCGGGCCGCGATCAAGGCCCTCGCGGCCCATTGCTGGCCGGGCATCGTGCGTGAGTTGGCCAATGCCATGGAGCATGCGCGGCTCCTCAGCCAGGCCGACGTGATTTTGCCCGAGCACCTGCCGCCTGCCGTCCGGCATGCCGCGGCCCGGGCCGCGACCGTTCCCCGCGGGATTCCGTCGCCGGCGAATACCCCGGCCCCGGACGTCAAGACCCTGGAACAAAGCGAGATCGAGGCCATCCGTCAAGCCCTGGTCCAAACCCGGGGAAACCGCACCCGGGCCGCCGAGCTTTTGGGCATCACGCGGCGGGGCCTCATCTACAAACTCAAGCGTTTCGGTCTGGAATGAGGCGCACGGCGCAGGCGTCCCAAAGCCCGGTTTCCACCCCGTGACCACGATGATTCGCGCCCCGAAACGGCCTTTGCCGGCACCGATTTTCATGTGAACGGATTTCACATCGGCGAACGGGTGTGAAATCCGTTCACGCTTGTTTTGTGCGGTGCCCTGTGGG
>JBJKPT010000347.1:0-5536 GCA_046706045.1 Desulfobacterales bacterium | reverse complement strand
CTCCAGGATCACTTTATAGGAGTTGTTGGGGGCGTAAATGGCCGAAATCTGTCTGGACCCGTAGGCATCGTAGAGCGTGTTCTCGATCTCGCTGGCCGAAATCCCCAGGGCGGTGGCCTTGTCCCGGTCGATCTCGACCTCGACCTGGGGATTTTTCATTTGAAGATCGCTGCTCACATCCGTCAGGCCGGGAAGGGCCGGCATTTTCTCTTCCATGATCGTCGCGTAGCGATAAAGCTCCGTGGTATCGGCCCCTTCGAGGGTAAGCTGGTATTGCCCGTTGGTCAGCTGGCCGCCGATGCGGATGGGCGGGGGGTTCTGAAGAAAAACCATGATTCCCGGAACTCGGGCCAGTTCGACCCGGAACCGGTTGATGAGCTGGTCCACGCCGAGCTTCCGCTCGCTGCGCGGTTTGAGATGCATGAACAAGACACCGGTATTGCTGCTGGAGGTGCCGTGAGAGCCGACGCTCGACATGAATGCCTCGATATCCGGGTCTTTCTGGACAATGGCCGCCAGAGCCTTTTGGTGGCGTACCATGGCATCGAAGGAGATCCCCTGCGCGGCCTGGGTCAGCCCGAAGATTTGGCTGTTGTCCTCGCTCGGCATGAAACCCTTGGGGATGATCTCGAAGAGATACGCAGTGACGAAAAGAATCACGGCGGAGAAGATCATCACCGAGCGGCGGTGCTTCAGCGTCCATCGCAATCCCGTTTTGTACCCTTCGAGCACCGTCTGAAAGAATCGTTCAAATGCGTTGTAAAGAAGGCCGTGCCGGTTTTCCCCGGGAGGCCGCAGAAACCGGCTGCAGAGCATGGGGGTCAGGGTCAGGGAGATAAAACCGGATATCAAAATGGCGACACCGATGGTGACGGCAAATTCATGAAAGAGCCGACCCAGGATCCCTCCCATGAAGAGCACGGGAATGAAGACGGCCGCCAGCGAAAGGGTCATGGAAAGAATCGTGAACCCGATCTCCCTTGCCCCGCTCAACGCGGCTTCAAACGATTTTTCACCCATCTCCATGTGGCGGACAATATTTTCGAGCATGACGATGGCGTCGTCGACCACAAAGCCGACGCAGAGGGTCAGGGCCATGAGCGAGAGGTTGTCCAGGCTGTAATTGAGAAAGTACATCACGGCGAATGTCCCGATGATCGACATCGGCAGGGCGAGGCTCGGGATGACCGTCGCCGAGACATTCCGCAGAAAAACAAAGATGACCATGACAACGAGAAAGAGCGTCAAGAGCAGGGTGAGCTTGACGTCCGAGACCGATTGCCGGATGGAGTCCGACCGATCGAAGAGCAGGTGCAGGGATACCGATGCGGGCTGCTGATGGCTCAATTTCTTGATCAGTTCACGCACATCGCGCGCCACGGCGACGGTGTTGGTCCCGGGCTGGCGTTGGATGGCCAATACGATGGCCCGCCGGGCGGCTTCCGGCGTGATGTACCAGGCCGCGGTCTTGTCGTTTTCGACGCTGTCGACGGCCGTGCCCAGGTCCTTGATCCGTACGGGGTTTCCGTTGCGGTAGGCGACGATCAGACCGAGGTAGCCCTTGGCCTGCCGGATCTGGCCATTGGCCTGAACCGTGTACGCCACGTGGGGGCCGTAAAGGGTTCCCGTCGGCAGATTGACGTTGGCATTGCTGACGGCCTGGGTGATCTGATCGAGCCCCAGGCTTTTGCTGGCCAGCTTATTGGGGTCCAGCTGAATCCGGACGGCGTATTTCTGGGAGCCGTGGACCAGGACCTGGGCAACCCCGCTGACCATGGAGATCTGCTGGGCCATCATCGTTTCGCCGTATTCGTCCAGCGTGGAGAGCGGCAGCGTCTGTGAGGTGAGGGCCACATAAAGAATCGGTGAATCGGCCGGGTTGACTTTCTGAAATGTCGGCGGGGTCGGCATATCGCTGGGCAGATTTCCAAGCGCGCCCGAAATCGCGGCCTGAACGTCCTGGGCCGCGGCGTCGATGTTTCGGCTCAGGTTGAACTGAAGCGTGATGCTGGTCGTTCCGATCGCGGAGGTGGACGTCATGGAATCAATGCCCGCAATGGTGGAAAACTGTTTTTCCAGCGGGGTCGCCACGGCCGAAGCCATGGTATCGGGGCTGGCGCCGGGCAGGTTCGCCGTGACCTGAATGGTGGGAAAATCCACGGTGGGCAGATCGCTGACCGATAGATTCTGGTAGGCGGAAATGCCGAAGATCAGGATTCCCACCATGACGAGGGTCGTCATCACCGGCCGGTAAATGAACAGGTCCGAGATGCTTTTCATTGCCGCGCATCCCCTCCGGCCACAGGACCGTTGGCCACGGTGACCTTCACTCCCGGAAAGAGCCTCAGCTGACCGTCGGTGACCACGGTTTCCCCGGCGGACAACCCCTTGTCGATCACGACCTGGTCGTCGATCTGCGGACCGGGGGTCACATTCCGGGATTCGACGGTTCCGTCCTTTTTGACCACAAACACAAAGTTCCCTTCCTGTCCCATCTGGATGGCGGCAGAGGGCACCACCACGGCCTGTGACCGCGTCCCCAACAACAGCAGGACGTTAACAAATTGGCCGGGCCAGAGGCTGAGGTCGGAATTGTCGAAGGTGGCCTTGAGATCGATGGTGCCGGTGTTCGGGTCGATGGTGTTGTTCACAAAGGTCAGACGCCCTTTCCGGGTCTCGTTCGGCTTTCCCGGCGGGGATGCCAGCGCCTCCGGTTGATGGGTGCGCATTTCATTCTGAATTTCCGGCAAGCGCTGTTCCGGCAAGGAGAAGTGCACATAAACGGGCTGGATCCGATTGATCACCATCAGGGGGGTGGTGGTGTCGTTGGCTTTGACGATGTTTCCCTCGGTGACCAGAATCGACCCGGCGCGGCCGGTGATGGGCGCCGTGATGCGGCAGTAGGCGACGTTGAGCGCGGCATTGCGCACGGCGGCCTCGTCCCCCTTCACGGTGGCTTCAAGGGCTTCGGCATTCGTCTGGGTTTGTTCGGCCTGGTCCTTTGTCACGTAATCTTTTTTAAACAGGATCGCGTATCGCCTGGCATCTTTTATGGCTTTTAGCAGTTGAATGCGGTCCCGGGACAGCGTGGCGCGGGCCGACTCAAGGGCCGCGGCGTAGGGACGCTCGTCGATATCGAAAAGAAGTGCTCCCTTTTGGACCCTCTGTCCTTCTTTGATATTCACCCGGACGATCTGGCCGTTCACCATCGAGGTAATGTTCACCACCGAGTACGCTTCGACGGTCCCGATGGCGGAGACTTCCACCGGAACGTTTTTCTGAACGGCGACGGCGGTTTTGACCGGGACTTCCGGGAGCGCCCGGTGGGGTTCTTTTTCCGAGCAGCCGAACATCAACAATCCCGCGCTGAGGGCGACAACCGGGAGCATCCAGCAAAAGCGCATCCGCAAAACCCTTGCATTCCGGTGGTCCCCGGCATCGAATCCCCTCATGGCTATCGGTCCTTTATCGTTGCGGTTGGGAAAAGATGGAGAATGTCCCCTTTCGCCCCCGGTTTCTGTCGCCACAGGATACCCGTATCCCGGGCGAGTTGGGAGAGGGAGATGTACCAGTCGGCCAGGGCCGTGACACGCTGGGCCCGGGCGCTCGCCAAGGCGCTCTCGGCCGATATTAGGTCGAGAAAGCCGCCGACGCCTTCCTTGTAGCGGCCCAGGGCCACGTCGTACGATTGCTGGGCGCTCTTTAGCAGGTCTCCGCTGGTCTTGACCTGTTGGGCCGCGGTTTTGAGATTGAAATAGCTCGACCAGACCTCAAAGATCACCGTTTGTTCCAGACTTTCGAGCTGCGCCTTCTGGTTTTCGGCATCCTCACGAGCCTTGAGTTCGTTGTATCGGCTTGAATACCCATCGAATATCGGGATGCTGACCATGATGCCGATTTCATTCTGGTTTCCCCATTCGGCCGTATGGTTGTCAAGGTTCCCGCCGAAGGCGTCCCCCAACGTAAGGCTCGGATAAATTGCGGAATGGGCGACCCGGATTTGCGCCAGGGCCTGCTGCACCCGGTTCTTCTGGGCGGATAGATCCGGACGATGGATCTGGGCTTGTTTGATGCAGGCATCCACCGTTTCGGTGAATCGGTTCACCGGCGGATTCAGGGGGAGATCCTCGATATCGTAAGGGGTGTTCGCCGGAATTCCCATGGCCGTGGCAAGGGCGCCTCGGATCGTCTGGACCTGCCCAACCGCATTGTCGAGATTGAGTTGCGCCTGGGAAAGGGCGGTCTGGGCTTGAAGAACGTCGGCAATGGTGGCCAAGCCGTTGTCGTGCCGTTGTTGTGCGGCCGCCAGGTTGACAGCGGCGTCGTGAAGCGATGTCCGGTAGGCCTTTTCAATGGCTTTTGCATTGGCGTACTGGAAATACGCCTGGATGACCTGGAAGACCGCCGTCTGGATCACGGCGTCATGGGTGAAATCCGCGGCCAGGAGGGCCTGGCGTTTTTCGTCGATCGAGGCACGGCGTCCGCCGAAATCAAAGAGAAGCCAGGACAACTGAACGGCCGGCTGAACCGCATCGATGGTACTGACCACCTCGGATTGACTGGTCCGCGTCGCGCTGCCGGAGAGATCCGTGTGCGAAAGGCCCACATCGCCATTGATTTGAGGGTAATTGTTTCCCTTCTGGCTTAGCCAGTCCGCGGCGGCCGAACGGGCGGCATACCAGGCCGAACGGGTATCCGGATTGTTTCGAAGCGCGATTCCGATAATATCGATGAGACGCCACTTGGCGCCTGTTTTCAACAGGTCCTCCGGAATGTCAATGCGCTTGGTCGGGGTCGGCCCCTGGCTTTGACTGACCGAAGGTGGCGTCCACACCTGGTCGGCCGACGGCGCAACCCAATCGTTCAGCGACGACTCCCCGGGCAGGGACACGCACCCCGTTAAGAAAACCGAGCCGGCAATGATTCCGATTCCGACAAGTGACAAGAAGGCCCCGAATCGTCTGGTTTCATGCATGGCAAATGGCCTGTAAACGGTTTTTGCGGGTTGGGGGGCAATCACCTGCGGAACGCCGGCCCATGATATTTTTTATGCATCGATGCTCTTCGATCGTCGTCATAACCCGCGGCTCACCTTCGCCGAGGCACCATGGAGCATTGGTAAAAACAACAATTTCCGATTTTTTGCAAGCGGAAGTGCTGCCTATCCGGTCCAGTGTCCGATCCTTCAAAAAAAATTCCATCGCGGGCGCGGAAGATGGCGCCCCGTGCCGCTTTCAAAAAAATCAAAAATGCCCAATAATAAATCGAAGGATGCCGCCGGGAACGGCTTCGTTGCGGCGGACCGCGCCGGGACCGTTTCGCCTTCCCGGGCCGGTCGGATCCCCCCCCGGCGGCGACGCCAAGCGAAACAGGGTTTGAAACAACCATTACAATCCATGGAAACGGGGGTTTCTCATGAAAACATCCTTGGGTGCCAGAACGCTTATTTTCCCCGCACCGGTATGGTGCGTCGGCTCCTACGATGCCGACGGCAGGCCCAACGTCATGACCATTGCCTGGGGCGGGATCTGCTGCT
>JBJKPT010000346.1:0-2249 GCA_046706045.1 Desulfobacterales bacterium | reverse complement strand
CACCCCGGCCTGGCAGGAGGCGATCACCGGCGTCCCCCGGGATGATGCCGTGCGGGTTGCCCGGGAATTCGCCGAAAATGCCGAAAAGACCCGGGGCCGGTCCATGATCTTTCTTGGCGCCGGCTCCAACCACTGGTACCACAGCGACATGATCTACCGTGCGATCATCAATCTTACCACCCTCTGCGGGTGCCAGGGGGTGAACGGCGGCGGATGGGCCCACTACGTGGGCCAGGAAAAGGTCCGGCCCCAGGCCTCCTGGGCCCAGCTCGCCTTCGGGCTGGACTGGCGACGGCCGCCCCGGCAGCAAAACGGCACGTCCTTTTATTATTTCGCGACCGACCAGTGGCGCTACGATACGAACGATGCCGAAGCGCTCCTCTCCCCCCTGGCCGAAGGCCGCCGCTTCCGGCATCCCGCCGATTACAACGCCGTGGCCGCGCGCCTGGGCTGGCTGCCCTCCTACCCGCAATTCGACCGCAACCCCCTGGATCTGTGCCGAGAAGCCGAGGCCGACGGAGCCGAAGACGACGCCGCCATCGTGGCCCGTGCCGTCGAGCAACTGAAATCCGAGGCGCTGCGCTTTGCCGTGGACGATCCGGACGATCCGCGGAACGTTCCCCGGATCCTCTTTCTCTGGCGGGCGAATCTGCTTGGGGCGAGCGGCAAGGGGCACGAGTATTTTTTAAAGCATCTGTTGGGGGTGGAAAGCGCGGTCTTCAATGCGGAAAGCGACCTCAGGCCCGAGGAGATCGCCTGGCGCGAAACCGCCCCCGAGGGGAAGCTCGACCTCTTGGTGACCATGGAGCTTCGCATGTCGACCAGCGCCCTCTACGCCGATATCGCCCTCCCGGCTGCCGGCTGGTACGAGATGCACGACCTTTCCACCACCGACATGCATCCCTTCGTTCACCCCTTCAATCCGGCCATCGACCCGCCGTGGGAATCCCGTACCAACTGGGAGCAGTTCAAGACCATCGCCCGCCGGTTTTCGGAGCTTGCCGAGACCCATCTCGGGGTGCAAAAGGACCTGGTGGCGACCCCCCTCATGCACGACAGCCCCGGCGAAATCGCCCAATCCGAGGTCCTGGACTGGCGCCGGGGCGAGGTCGAGCCGGTGCCTGGAAAGACCATGCCCCAGCTTTCCGTGGTCACCCGGGATTTTCCCAACACCTTTCGGATGATGACGGCCCTTGGGCCCCTGGTGACCGAGGCGGGGGTGGGGAGCAAAGGCGTCTCCTGGAAGGGCGACACGGAGTATGCGGCCCTGAAGGAGTCCCTCGGCACGGTCGCCGAAGCCGGCATCGCCCGGGGCATGCCGGCCCTTGAGACCGGCCGGCAGGCGGCCGAGGCGATCCTTGCCCTGGCCCCGGAGACCAACGGCGAAACCGCCTACAAGTCATGGCGGAGCCTGGAGGAGAAAACCGGGCTTTCCCTGCGGCACCTGAGCGAGGCCCGGCGCGGGGAGAAGATCTCCTTTGCCGACATCACGGTTCAGCCGCGAAAGATCATGACCTCCCCGGTCTGGAGCGGCATCGAATCCGAATCCCGGCGATATTCGCCCTTTGCCATCAACATCGAGGAAGGGGTCCCGTTCCGCACCCTCACCGGCCGGGCCCAGTTCTACCTGGATCACCCGTGGATGCGGGACTTCGGGGAGGGGTTGCCCCTCTACCGGCCGCCGCTCACCATGCCCCTGCGGGGCGATCCATCGGCCCCCGGCCGCGACCCTGAAAAGGAGCTGGTGTTGAACTACCTCACCCCTCACTCCAAGTGGTCGATCCACAGCACCTATTCCGACACCTTGATCATGCTGACCCTGTTCAGGGGCGGCGAGGCAATCTGGATCAACGACGTGGATGCAGGATCCGTGGGGATCCGGGACAACGACTGGCTGGAGTGCTTCAACGGAAACGGAGTGGTGGTGGCAAAGGCCGTGGTGAGCCCCCGCATCCCGCCGGGCAAGGCCTTCATGTACCACGCCCAGGAGCGGCTCATCAACACGCCCGGGGCCCGGATGTCGGGTCAGCGCGGCGGCACCCACAACAGCGTCACCCGGATCGTGGTCAAACCGACCCACATGATCGGCGGCTACGCCCAACTGAGCTACGGCTTCAACTATTACGGGCCGGTCGGCTCCCAGCGCGACGAGGTGATCGTGGTGCGGCGGGCCGGAAAGGTGGACTGGTATGAAGATTAAAGCCCAGATGGCCATGGTGCTCAACCTCGACAAGTGCATCGGCTGCCAC
>JBJKPT010000345.1:0-3824 GCA_046706045.1 Desulfobacterales bacterium | reverse complement strand
CGGCCGGGTCGAGCTGAAGCGTTCGATTTTTGGCGGCAGGCTCTGCGAAACCGTGTCCTCCGAGACCACGCCGTTGGTCGTAACGATCCTGCCGGGATGCTTCGACCATGCGGCATCGCCAGACCATGCCGCCGATGCCGGCACGGTGGAAATCCGGCGCTTGCCGGACACGGACCCCGGGTTCATTCCCCGGACCGTTCAGCGGCGGATCGAGGGGCAAGCGGATCTGGAAAGCGCCCAGGTGATCGTCGCCGGCGGGCGCGGCCTTGGCGGACCGGAACGGACCGCCCTGCTCGCGGCTGCGGCCGGCATATTCAAAAACGCGGCCGTCGGCGGTTCCCGCGGGGCCTGCGATGCGGGGTGGCTCCCCCACTCCCGGCAGATCGGGGAGACGGGTCGCACGGTGGCACCGGCCCTTTACCTGGCCTGCGGCATTTCCGGCGCCCCTCAGCATCTGGCCGGCATGCGTGCCTCACGGACCATCGTGGCGGTGAACACCGACCCGAAGGCCGCGATCCTTCACGCAGCCCACTATGCGGTCATCGAAGATTTGTCCGTTTTTCTGCCGGTCCTCACGGAACGATACCACCAGCGAATTCAAGAAGGAGAAGTGGCATGAACATTGATGATGTCAAACGGATCCTCGTGATCGGTGCCGGCACCATGGGCCACCAGATCGGATTTCTTTGCGCCGTCCATGGATACGACGTGGTGATCCACGATGCTTCCGCGGATGTTCTCGAAAACGCCCGCCGGCGGGTCGAAAGACTGGCCGACCGGTTCGTGACCCGGGGACGCCTCGCCGCCGATGAAAAATACGCCGTTTTGAACCGGATCACCTTCACCGGCAATGCCGAGACGGCCGCGGCCGAGATCGACATCGTCACCGAGTCGGTGTTCGAAGACCCCGACCTCAAAGGCAAGGTCTTTTCGGAATTTAACCGCCTCTGCCCGGCGCGCACGATCTTCACCACGAACACCTCCACCCTGGTTCCCTCCATGTTCGCCGAAGCCACCGGCCGGCCCGATCGCTTCCTTGCCTTTCATTTTCACGACATCCTGCACACCGACGTGGTGGACGTGATGCCGCACCCCGGCACCTCGGAAGAATCCATGGCGCTGGTCGAGGCCTTTGCCGAACGGCTCCAGCAGACCGTCATCGTGCTGGAACGGGAGAATTCCGGCTATGTCTTCAATGCCATGCTGAGCGAATTCTTTAAATCCGCCCTCACCCTGGCGGCCAATCGCGTGGCCGCCGTCGAGGATATCGACCGGGCCTGGATGGGCGTGCTCCGGGTGCCCGTGGGCCCCTTCGGCATGATGGACAGCATCGGCCTGGACACGGTCTACAAGGTCAACGACTATTGGGCCAACGCCAACAAGGATCCGCAGATGAAGGCCAACGCGACGCTTTTGAAGACCCTCATCGACGACGGCCGCCTGGGCCAGAAATCAGGGGAGGGATTTTACTCCTATCCGAATCCCCTGTTCCGGAGGCCGGAATTTTTAAAAAAAGGATAGGGCAATGGGGGCGCTCCGCGTCGCATTCGCCCGGTGAGCGTCCTCCTCACCCCGGCCCTCTCCCCCGGGGGGGAAAGGGAGAAAAATGTTCAGACCTTCGGCAATCCGTCTTTTCTTGAGATAAGATGGAGCAATTTGTTTTGCCCGGCGCCCTTATGTCGCAATCGTCCAGATCGGCAGTTCCTCTTCCAAACGTTGGAGCTTCCTGTCGTTGGTAATGAACCCGGCAGCCCCACGATCCAATGCCGTGGCGATATGAATCGCATCGGGGGTTCGAATACCGTAACCGGCGCGCAACCGGGCCGCTCCTGCGGCGATGGTCGAGGAGATGGGCACAATCTCCAAGTGGGGAAAATCGCTTAATACCTGCTGGAGCCTGGTTGCCTCTTCCGGTTTACCGGCTTTGTAGGCAGGGACCAGCAGTTCAGCGAAAATGAGGCTGGAAATGACGGCGGAGAAGCGATGCGCTTCGATACCTCGGAAAATTTCCCGTACCGTGGAATAAAATATCGGCTGCCGCTCCAGAAAATAAATCAGGATGACGGTGTCCAAGGCCAGGGTCCGCCCTTTCGGCAGACTGTCAACGCTTAGCGATCCCATTCGTCTCGTGTCGCTTCAAGTTCTTTTTCGTAACCCCGCCAGATTTCAGAACCGCATTGCTCGAGTTCCTGCACAAAAGAAACAGGGGCCTTTCGAAGAAGGAGGGTCTCGCCTTGTTCAATGATTTCAATCCGGTCACCGGGGTTGAGCCCCAGTTTCCGTCGCATGCTTGCGGGAAGCACAATCTGTGATTTGCTGCTGAGTTTTGTCAGGGCCATGATGCCCTCCGGATTTGTTTTACCATAAGGTAAAGCGAAATTGCCCAACCTGTCAAGAGCAGCGGGCACGATAACAATCATGCGTTCCGGCATTTCGCCCGGCGGCCGACCGCCAGGCCCTGTGTTGCAACCGCCCAAAACCTGAATATGTTGAAAACGATGCGCGATCGAAGGAAATTCGAATCCGGAAGCTATCTTGTGTCCATCCTGGGATGGACACTTTCTCAAAATTAAAGGAGCCACCATGCCCGACAACAGCATTCAGGACCGTGCGGCCGGCGCCGTGATGGGCGCCCTGATCGGGGATGCCCTGGGCCTCGGACCCCACTGGTATTACGACCTTGACGAACTTCGCCGGGATTACGGCGACTGGATCGATGACTATACCGACCCCAAGCCGGGCCGGTACCACGCCGGGCTGAAAGCCGGCCAACCGTCCCAGGCGGGTGTTATCCTGGCCCTTTTGCTCCGGTCCCTGGTGGCCTGCGGCGAATACGAC
The DNA here is from genome assembly GCA_046706045.1 of Desulfobacterales bacterium. Taxonomy (GTDB): domain Bacteria; phylum Desulfobacterota; class Desulfobacteria; order Desulfobacterales; family JBDRRP01; genus JBJKPT01. The sequence continues at coordinate 986 of JBJKPT010000345.1, read as the reverse complement.
GCCGAGGACTTCTGCCGCCGGATGGACACGGACCTCTTTCCCTTGCTCGACGGCACCCCGGCCAGCGGACCGGGCGGCTACACCAGCCAATCGATCCGGGATGCCTGGCGCAAGCGCGTTCAGCAGGGGCTTCCCTGGGGGCAGGTTGGCGGGCCCGCGGACACCACGGAAGCCATCGAGCGCACCCTTGCCATCGCGGTCCGGTATGCTCGGGAACCCCGCTGGCTGGCGCCGGCCGTGGCGGACAACACCGCCCTCACCCAGACCGATCCGGCGGTGGTGGCCATGACCGTCGCCTACGGGGCCGTTCTCGGCCTGCTGGTTCAGGGTCATCCCTTCGATAAAAACCTCACGGGAGAACTCATGGCCCAGGTCCGCAGCGGCGCCCTTCCCTTCCACACGGTGATCGGTGCCGATTCCAAACCGCCGCAGCCCGGTGATCCGGATCCTCCCCGGACCGGCCGGTTCGCGTCCCCGGACGCCCTGATGACCCCGTCCTTCATGGCCGCGGCCGCCCGCGATCCGGAGATCCGCATCGAACCCGCCTGGAAGGCGTCGATCGTCTACGGCATGCCCTGCGCCATCTACCACATCCTGCCGGCCAGCTACTATCTCGCGGCCCGGTTCGGAAGCGATTTCGAGCCCGCCGTGCTCCATGCGGTCAACGGCGGCGGCCAGAACCAGGCCCGCGCCATCCTGACCGGGGCACTCGCCGGCGCCCAGAGCGGATTGACCGGGATCCCCCGACGGTTCATCGACGGGCTCGAGAACGGCGCCGAGGTTGTCGAACTGGCCGAAGCCCTGGCCCGAAGCGTGTAGTCAACAGGGGTCGCATCTTAAATATTAAGTATTTTCAGAATACTTAATATTTAAGATGCGACCCCATGCGCCCGATCATGGAAAGGATGCTCTCCCTGAATTCATGGTATTGACTCTCCGGAAGATCCCCGGTCAGGATCCACTCAAGCGCGTAATTGAACCCCAGG
>JBJKPT010000344.1:0-2660 GCA_046706045.1 Desulfobacterales bacterium | reverse complement strand
CAAGCCGGGCTGCTACCCGGCCGCGAGTATCTCCTGATGTCCCTAGGTCGGGAGATGTTTAACAAAGTCCCCTTTGTTCCGGCTTCGGCCTTCGTGCCCATCGTCCAGACGGCCGTGGGCCGTTTCGGCCGCCTGGCCCTGGAGCGCGGACACGCCGGGATTTCCGGTCATTATTCCCTTGTTTCCCGGCGGCGGATCCGGCGCCACCACCGTCATGGGCAAGCCGTCGGAACGGGGTTTGCCAATTCGGTGAACGTCTTGTTCCGGGAGATCCACCGGGGCGTGGACTGGATTTTCTCCGACCGGGCCGCGGCCATGCAGGACTTGGTGCGGAAGGCACAGGGGGCACCCTCAAAAAGGGCGTGAAGCCATCTGAAAAAAAAGATGGGGCCTGAATCCGTGCACGGGTGCGGTCACGTGCACGAGAATCCGAATCCGGCCGAGCGGTGCCTCATTCCGCCCCGGCTTCGAATCGGGCGATCTCGGCCCTTCCTTTCTCTTCATCCACAAAATAAAAGAGGGCGAGCCCGATGGCAAAGAGCAGGGTCACCGAGCCCATGCTCCACCGGGCGGCCAGATGGCCGACGGCCACCATCTGTCGGGGGCTGGGGGCGGCCGGCATGAGCAGCCACCGGGCCGTGAGCCCCACGACCCCCATCAAGGCCGGTCCGACGATCGCCGCGTTCTTGCCGAGCATGTTGAAGAAACCATAGAATTCCGCGGCCTGGTCCCGGGGGATCAGCCGGCTGAAATACGATCGGCTCAGGGCCTGGACCCCGCCCTGCACCATGCCGATGATCACCGCGAGAATGTAGAATTCGTACCGGTGGGACATACCGGTTCCCCAGAGGGTCACCCCCATGTAGACGAAGACGCCGAGAAAGATCGCCTTTCGCGCCCCCCATCGTTGCCCCAGCACGCCGAAGGCAAGGGCCATGGGAAAACCCACGAACTGCACGATCAGAAGGGCGAGGATCAGATCCGTCGTGGCAAACCCGAGGGACATGCCGTAGTCGACGGCCATGCGGATGATGGTGCCGACCCCGTCGATGTAAAACCAGTAGGCGAAGAGAAAGAGAAAAGTGTTTCTCAGGAGTCGGATTTTTCTGACCGTGGTGAGGATCCGGCCGATGCCGGCCCGGACGTAATCCCGAACCCGGCCGGGCACCGCCGCCGGTTTCTCCTTCACCCAGCGCAAGGGAAACAGGGTGAACCCGCCCCACCACACGGCCACGGTCAAAAAGCTCACGCGCACGGCCGCCCCGGCGTCGGCCAGGCCGAACCAGGCCGGCTTGATGGTCATCATCACGTTGAGGAGAAAGAGGAGCCCCCCGCCCAGATACCCCAGGGAATAACCGAGGGTGGAGACGTAATCGATCCGTTCGGCCGGTGCCACGGTGGGCAGCAGGGAATCGTAGAAGATGTTGCCGCCGGAAAAGCCGATGGTACCGATGGCGTAGACGAGGATCGCCACCTCCCACCGGCCCCGGGAGACGAAAAACAATCCGGCCGAGGCCGCCGCCCCCAGGTAGGTGAACCCGCCCAGGAACCACTTCTGGGCCGATCCTTTGTCGGCGATGGCCCCCAGCACCGGCGCCATGAGGGCCACGATCAACGCGGCGATGGAATTGCCGAAGCCCAGCTGGGCCGTGCTGAGGTTGACATCGGCGCCGTGGCTCCAGTACTGCTTGAAAAATACCGGGAAAAATCCGGCCATCACCGTGGTGGGAAAGACGGCATTGGCCCAGTGGTACATGGCCCAGCCGAGGATCGCCTTACGGTTTTTTTCCCCTGCCATGCGAAAAATTTCCTCCTCACGCTCCGGGGCTACATTTTTCCCGACCGGAAGATGGACAGGATCAGCCAGATGCCGAGGACCGTTGCGATGGTGTAGCCCGAGATGCCAAGGAGCGCGGCCAGGGAAACGGTTTTCAATCCAAAAGCGTTTACGGGCACGTCGATGGGCGGCATGGAAGCGTTCAGTACCAGGGCCCCGGCGATGGTCGAGGCCGCGATGACGATCCCCAGGATCAGCCGGTTGATGCCCCGTTCGAGGCGCGCTTCCAGTCCCTCGAAACCGGTATGCCGCAGCTCGACGCGGTGACGGCCTTCGGCCGTGCGGCGGAGGATCTCGGTCACGAAACGCGGCAGGTGGCGCAGCTGGCCGGCCAGGCCCCGGGCCTCGTTGCCGAAATTTCGAAGGAGCTTCTGGGCTTCGTAACCCCGCTGGAGAAGGCGCCGGGCATAGGGCCGGGCGATTTCCAGAAGGCTTGCGTCGCTGCCGAGGATTTTGCCGAGGGATTCGGTCTGGATGAAGGTCTTCAACAGCAACAGGAGGTTTCGCGGCATGTGGATGTGGTACTTGTAGATCAGGAGCATGATCTGCTCGTAGACATCCATTACCGACACGGTCTGAAGATTGCGGCCGTAGAAGGGTTCGCTGATGTCCTTGAGATCGCTACGGAAGGCCTTGATGTCGATGCGCGTTTCGTCCACGATGCCGGCCTCGGTGAGGGCGGAGTTCACCATGCCGTAGTCGTGTTCGGCATAGCCGAGGAACAAAAAGGCGATCTGGTGCATCATTTCTTCGTCCAGGTAGCCGATGATCCCGAAATCAACAAGCCCCACCCGGCCGTCGGGGAGAACGATGACGTTTGCCG
>JBJKPT010000343.1:0-1612 GCA_046706045.1 Desulfobacterales bacterium | reverse complement strand
GGCCGAACCCAACCTAATCGCCTGGCTGCGGCGTCTTGTCGCCCTGTTGCGGTTTCATCCCTGCTTCCAGGCCGGCACCCGGGCCGAACCGATCCATCGAGGCGATGCCGACGCCGCGCTACTGCTCCGCCGGCACCCTCAGGGGGCCGAGGCGCTGCTCATCGCCGTAAACTTGAGCGACACCCTCAGCTGCCGGGCCGCGTGGCTGCCAATTGCATCATTTGCCCCGGCGGTGCCGAAGGTGGATCTGGTGAGCGGGGAGATGCGCTCGATTGAGCACATCGACGGCCTGGACGGCATCGCGCTTTCCCCGGGGGACGTGGTCTGCTTGAGCACCGAGACGACGGATCTCGAACGCCTCGAAGGCCTCTTGGCGGCTCCGGCTTTCGGGGAGCCGCCCGCGGTTTTGAACCAACGGTTGCGGGCCAAGGCCCTAGACATCTGCACGGTGTGCCGGCCGGGAGCTTTGCCGACGGATATGGATCCGGAAGCCGCCGCCAACGCGCTTTTCCTGGACCCAGCGGCGTTTTGCAACGGCTTTGACGATGCGCCGCGCACCGTGCTCTGGCAATGGCCCGAGGATGTCCATCGCCAAGTGATGATTCCGCCGGAACGCTTTCTGGTGGTGCGCGCCCCCCATCCTTTCCGGGCCGGCCTGGCGGATCGCCAGCGGGTTATCGCGGTCGAAGACAGCCTGCCGGTCGCGGACGGTAACCACATGGCGGTAATGACGCGGCTGCCGGTGCCAACGGTACCTCGACGGCTGCGGCTTCACGTCTGGATTCACGAGCCTGACCAGGATCGGCGGGAAACGGCGATCTGCCTTCTCCTTTCCGATCCCGATCCCGCGGCGATCCGCTGCCGGTTTACCCGGAGCCGGATTCTTAAGCACCGGCCGCTATTTCTGGGGACCAACGGCCGGGGGGCGATGATGCGGGCCGCCGGCGAATGGGGGGTGCTCCGGAGCCGCTACGATGCGCTGCTCGCCGCCAATCCGGATCCGAAGGTCCCCGTGGACCGGTGGGTTCTGTGGGCCCGGTGCCGGGCATGGGTAGTTTACCAGGGGTATTCCCATGCCCTTTCCGTGGACTGCATCAATGATTTCGAATACCGGCCCAATGCCCATTGCCGTTGGGGATTTCGTATCCCCTCGGGACAGGGGCAATACGTTGAACTCCAGGTCGATGCCCGCATGGATCCGGAGCAGAACCGGGTCCGGCTGAATTTTTTCCGGCGGCCGGCCGGCTCGGGGGAAAGCTGCCTTCCCGACGATGCCGCCGTGCGTCTCATTCTGCGACCGGACATTGAAAACCGCAGCTTTCACGAAACGACCAAAGCCTACACCGGTCCAGAAAAAGGTTTTCCCACGGCGGTGCGTTCTTTTGACAACGGGTTCGATTTTTCGCCGAGCCCCGGCGTGCCCTTGCGGATGACCCTTCCCGGAGGCCGTTTTTCCCTTGAGCCGGAATGGCAATACATGGTCCATCGGGAAACCGATGCCGAAAGGGGCTTTGACGCGCTGTCGGATCTGTTCAGCCCCGGATGGTTCGCCATCGATTTGGCCGGCGGCGATTCGGCAACGTGCCTGGCCGATGCGGAGCCTTCGATCGAT
>JBJKPT010000342.1:0-3206 GCA_046706045.1 Desulfobacterales bacterium | reverse complement strand
GCACGGCCGTTCGGCATCGTCTTTCAATCGATCGGCGTTTTTGATCCATTGCCGCAGGGACATCCGGCGGAGAAGTTCCCCCTGTGCAATCGATCCGTCATGCAGCGCGGAAAAGACCGGGGGGCCGTGCTTTTCAGGCGGCTTCCACCCGGCAGGGAACGTAGCGGTGCATCGGCGTTCCCAGGAAATCCCGATGCGTGTTTTTGGTCAGGCGGTTGACGTTGATGCCGTAGACCTTGCCGTCGTAAATCAGTCCGAACCCGTGGGGGATCAGGACCGTGCCGGGCCGAACCCGGGCCGAGACCTCGAGCTCGCCCGTTTCGGCGCCGGCCTCGGTCGCGACCCTGACGGTCTGGCCGTCCCGAAATCCGAGGGCTCCGGCGTCCGCCGGGCTCATGGCCACGGTGCAGGCACGCCGGTTTCGGTTCCATCCGGGATCCCGCATCAGGGTGTTGGCATTGGTGTCCATGTGGCGCCCGGCGCTGAGCACCAGGGGGAACGCTGCCGGCAACTTGAGGGCTTCGGCTTCGCCGGCCGCGTCGAGATCCCGGGCCGCCTCGGCCATTTCGAGGATGAGGATTTCAATCTTTCCGGACGGGGTGCGAAGGTTCGCGAGATTTTTTTCGGGATCCACCCGTCCGACCCAGAGACCCTGGGGCGAATCGACAACGGCCTGAAAGATGCGATCGCCCAGGTCCGGGCCGGCATCGAACCCGGCGCGGACGGCGTTTTCCAGGAAAGATCGGGGGGCGTTCACCATCATGCCCCACAAGGCGGCGAGGTTGGCACTGCCCCACGCGCGGCCCAAGGTGCGGGCCAGGACAAAGGGCAAGGCCGGAAGGGCCCCGGGCTCTTTCGCGGCCCAGGCCATCAGGTGGGCGCCGAAGGTGAGGCGGTCGTCTTCGGCGGCGGCGTGCAGCGATTCGGGGATCTCCGGCACCAGCCCCAGTTTGTCGGCGATCAGGGTGAAGATCTGAGAGGCCTCCAGGCACTGGCCCGGAGGATCGACGATCGGTGGGCGCATCTGGAAATAGACGCCAGGAAAGGTCAAGGGGAAAAACGTGCCGTCCCAGGATTCGTAAAAGGAACGGCAGGGGAGGACGTAATGGGCCCGCCGGGCGGTTTCGCTCATGACGATGTCGTTTACGACCAGAAGATCGAGCGCGTCGAAGGCGGCCTCGTAGGCCGTGGTGTCGGCATAGGCCCGCAAGGGGTTGCAGGCACTGACGTAAACCGCGCGCAGCCGTTCGGGTCCATCGCTTAAGATCTCTTCCGGCATGGCGTTGGGCGGGAAGGCGCCTGCCGCCGCGGCGGGAAGTCCGGTGGCGACGGTGCGCCAGTTTTTGGGATCCCGCTCGTCGGCATGGAATCCCATGGGCATCACCATCCCCGGAATGACGTTTCCGCCGCGCCTGCCGAAAATGCCGCAAACCGCCCCCAGGACATGCATCAGGTAGGAGTTGAGGGTGCTGTGCCGGCCCATGTAGATCCCGAGGTCTGCGTGCACGCACCAGCGGCGGGTCGTCATCAGGCGGCAGAGTTCTCGCACCGGGGCCTCTTCGAGGGCGCAGACGGCAAGGGCGGCCGAAACGTCGAAGCCTTCGAACCAGGATCGCACGGCGTCCCAGCCGTCCACGTATCGCCGGATGTAATCGGCTGCCTCCCACCCCTCGGAGACGATGATGGCGATCATGGCTTTCATCAGCAGGGCATCGGTCCCGGGCCTGACCGGGAGGTGCAGGTTCGCGACGGCCGCGGTCTCGCTGAGGCGCGGATCGATCGCGACGAGCAACCGGTCGGGGTCCTTGCCGAACGCGGTCAAAACCTTTGGCGCCCGGGGCATCTGGTGGCTCTGCATGCCGTTCCAGCCCCAGGCGACGAGCATCTCGGCGGCGTCCTCGTCCGGGATCGCGATGTTGTACTGCCGCCCGAACACCCGGCCGGTGACCCACCAGAATCCGCTGAATTCCTGGCCGGCCGAAGAGTAGTAGTACCGGGATCCCAGGCCCCGAAGCAGGCCGAGGCCGAAGGCGGCCTCGAAACTGCCGCCCTGGGCGCTTCCGCCCATGTAGGCCAGGCAGCGCGGGCCGTGGCGATCGATCAGGGACCGCATCCGTTCGGCGATCTCCTCGATGGCCCGGGCCCAGGGAATCGGGGTGAAGTCGCTTCCCACCCGCTTGAGCGGTTGGCTCAGACGCTCCTTGGGGTATTGGTGGGCAAGGACATTGAGCCCCTTGCGGCACGCATAACCCCGGCTGCGCGGATTCTCTTTGTCCGGCCGGACCCGGACCATGCGTCCGCCTTCCACCCGGACTTCAAGGCCGCAGTTTTGGGCGCAGAGAACGCATCCGGTTTTATGCCATGCGCTCATCGCAGATCCTCCTTCATTGCGCGAAAACGGGTCAGCCCATCAGGCCCCGCTCCTTGGCCATGTTGAGGTAGGTCTCAAAGACGTTCGCCGGCGGGACATATTGTTCATCGGCATTTTTCTGCTTCAAGACCATCGCCTCGCTCGGGCACTCCGTGACGCAGAGGCCGCACCCGATGCAGCGGTCCGCGTTCACGCGGGCGACGTCCTCGACGGTGACGGCGTCCATCTGGCAGCGCTCCGCACAGGCCCCGCAGGCGATGCAGTTATCTTCGATGACCGATGCATAGTAGTTGGAATGAACCATTTTGGCGGGGCTATCCAGTGTTTTCAGGTTTTTGAGCACCTGGCAGCAGCATCCGCAGCACATGCAGATGTTGGTGGGCTTTTGAGCGTTTCCCGGCTGGAGCACCAGTCCGGCGTCCATGCCGATTTTAAGCGTTGCGAGGGCTTCCTCCCGGGTAATGGCGCGTCCCAGCCCATTTTCTTCGTAGTAATAGGCCCCGCCCCCGAAGGAGAGGCATACCTCCATCGGTTTTCCGCAGCCCTTGCCGACCATTTCATGTTCCCGGCGGCAGATGCAGGGAGAGACCACGATTTTGGACTGGCCCCGGATGATCTCCTCGGCCACCTCGTAGGGCATGATACGGATTTCGGCCGAGACGCTCCGGGCCACCGGCACCACCCGAAGCTGTTTGGTCTCCTGCCGGGTCCAGTTTTTTCTCATCAAAACCGGAAGGTATTCATTGACGTCCCGGATCAGGCCGGGGTCCAGGTCGTTCAAGTGGTATTCCCAGATGCCGATCACGAACTGGGCCGCCATGTAGTGTTTTTGGCC
>JBJKPT010000341.1:0-6263 GCA_046706045.1 Desulfobacterales bacterium | reverse complement strand
CAATTATTTTTCAGCGCCCGGTTGCGATCGACGGGCATCCGGTATATAGAAAAAAATTCGGCCGAGGGCGGAGTGGAAATTGAATCCCTGAAATGAAGGCGCGTTCGTGTCCCCGGACATGAACGGGTGCTTTTTTTCAATAGCGGCCAATCGTTGAACCGGGATGGGGGCGAAATCATCCCGGGTTCCTGAGAAAATCATCCCTTACGTCACGAGAGGCAGCGGTCATTGCTCGGTTTTTCAAAAGGCCCCCCGTTGCGCTGGTGAGCCCAACCCGGACAGGACGCCAATGAAAACAAATGCAGACCCGGCACAAACGATAAAAAAAATCAAAACGGTCCAAGCACTGTTGATCACCCTGTTCGCCGGCATCATTCCGTTCGGCTGGATCATTGCCAAGACCGGATGGCCCATCGCCGTTTCATTCGGGCTCTACGGAGGGCTCTTGCTCGCCGTGGATATCTATGCCATGTCGCTGAAATGCCCTCGTTGCAACAACCTCTTTTTCTCCAGCGTGGATGAGATTTCCATCGGGCCCCGCAACCTCATGACCGATCGGTGCATGAACTGCGACTTCGAGTTGAAATCAACTGCGCCGAAGAAAGTAAAATCCTCGCTGAGCAAGCCAATCTCATGACGTTGTTATTGATCGATCGGATGTCCCATTGCGGGTGTTGCCCGCGCCAGTGCGGGGTGAACCGGCTTGCCGGAGAACTCGGGTTCTGCGGCATCGGGGCCGGGGTTCCGGTCTCTTTTGCGGGTCTTCACTTTGGCGAAGAGCCCCCCATTTCCGGGACCCGAGGCTCCGGTACGATTTTCATCATCGGGTGCAACCTGCGTTGCGTGTTCTGCCAGAACTACCAGATCAGCCAGGAATTTCACCAAAGCGCCTTCGATACCCTCACCGTCGATGAGCTGGTCGCACAAATGCTCCTGCTCCAACACCAGGGCGCCCACAACATCAATTTTGTCTCGCCCACCCACGTCATTTTTTACATCGCGGAGGCCATTCGGACGGCCCGGCGAATCGGGCTTACCGTCCCCATCGTGTACAACTCCAACGGCTACGACTCCGTGGACGCCTTGCGCGAGATCCGCGGCCTGGTGGACGTCTACCTTCCAGACATCAAATACCAGGAGGACGCCCTGGCCAAACGGTATTCCGCGGCCCCGGATTACGCGGACATCGTCATCGACGTGCTCCGGGAAATGTTCGACCAGGTGGGGCTTTTGGAAATGGACGCCCACGGCATCGCCACCCGGGGCGTGCTGGTCCGCCACCTGGTGCTCCCCGGTCATCCGGAAAACAGCAAACGGTGTCTCGACGTTCTGGAAAAATTGTCGCCGGAGATGTTCGTCAGCATCATGTCCCAGTATTCGCCCCGCTACAAGGCCTGCGATTACCCGCAGATCAATCGGGTGCTGACCCGCGCCGAATACGACGAGATCGCCGACCACGCCCTTTACCTGGGTCTGGAAAACGCCTTTGTCCAGGAGATGGACAGCCAAGGGCATTACCTGCCCGATTTTGATCGAAATCGGCCCTTCGAGGACTGAACGCCGCTGCCGGCCATCGCCTAGGGTCCCTTGGGCTCCGCCTGTTTCTCAAGGCTCTGCAATTGAATCTCGAGGCTCTGCCACTTGATCAACAGCGCCTCGCCGCCGCCACGAAAATAGACCCGATCCAGGTACAACGCTTCCATCAATTCGCGCTTCCGGGCTTCGAGAGACGCCGCTCTTGCCGCATGCCCGCCTTGTGCCCGCAATGCATCCAGCTGCTGATTGATGCGGTTGACCCGAATGAGCCGGTTGCGTCCGTCTTCTCTTTTGAAATAGTTCCGCTTGTTGTACATCTCCGTTTCCAGGTTGCGCTGGGCGTCTTTGAGGTTTTTGATCCTTCGGTCCAGGGCCTTTCGGGCGGCGGCGTCCGCGGCGGAGTCCCGAGCCGCGGCCTGATCGGCGGCTTCTTTGGAAAATTGTTCGGCCGCGTTCGCATTTTGTTCGGTCTGCACCTGGTCCGTTGCCGAATTGTGAGGGATCTCTTGAAAGGTCCCATGGGATTGGCCCGTCTCCGGCGCTATGTTCGTGAAGTGCTTGACCCCGCTTTTATCCGTCCAGTAGTAAATTTCCGAAGAAGCCGGAGAACAAAACCAAAAGACCATCAGGCCGATGAAAACGGCACATGCGATCTTCATTGTCTTTCCTCCATGAAAAAAGTCTTGAATCGTGTCCGCCCCAGGATCGTAATTTCGCCTGAGTTCAAGGCGGACGGGCGATTTGAACCGGAGCCAAACGGGTTATTCGAGGATTCCCATCGACGCGTCCATCGCCGAAATCGCGGTAAAAGGCCCTTTTGGAAGGGGCACCAAACAGCAAAACGGGCTCAGGGCCGGTTTTGCTGTTTCTCGTCTCCGGAAAACGAGACCGGTCAGGCCGTCTTCACATTGGCGGCCTCTTCCAGGCCGAGTTCCTTGATGGCGATCTCGCGCATCTTGAACTTCTGAATCTTGCCGGTGATGGTCATGGGAATCTCTTCCGAGCCGCTCACGAATTTCCAGTACCGGGGCACCTTGTGGCGGCTGATCTTGTTTTGACAAAACGCCCGCAGGGTGTCGGCATCCAGGGATTTCTTGTTTTTGGGGAGCACCCATGCCATCAGTTCCTCGCCGTATTTGACATCGGGCACCCCCACGACATAGACGTCCATGATGTCCGGGTGGGTGCGCAGGAATTCTTCGATCTCCCGCGGATAAAGGTTTTCGCCGCCCCGGATCACCATCTCCTTGATCCGGCCGGTGATCTTCACGTACCCGTCGGCATCCATCACCCCGAGGTCTCCGGAATGCAGCCATCCGGCTTCATCGATGGTTTCGCCCGTGGCCTTGGGGTTGTTGTAGTAGCGCTTCATCACGCTGTATCCGCGGAAGCAGAGCTCGCCCTGCTCGCCCCGGGGCAGGGTGGCGCCGTTGACCGGCGAGATGACCTTCACTTCCTGGGTGGTAATCGCCCGGCCGACGGTGGCGACCCGGCGTTCGATGGTGTGGTCGATGCGGGTCATGATCGTGACCGGGGACGTTTCGGTCATGCCGTAGGCGATGGTCACATCGGCCATGTTCATCTTGCCGATGACCGTGCGCATGGTTTCGATGGGGCAGGGCGAGCCGGCCATGATGCCGGTGCGGAGCCGGGACATGTCGTATTTTTCAAAATCCGGATGGTTGAGCTCGGCGATGAACATCGTTGGTACCCCGTGCAGGGCGGTGCATTTTTCCTGCTCCACCGCCTTGAACACGGCGACCGGATCGAACATGGGGCCGGGCACGACCATGGTGGCGCCGGCGGTAACGCAGGCCATGTTCGCGAGCACCATGCCGAAGCAATGGTAAAACGGCACGGGGATGCAGAGCCGGTCGACCTCGGTAAAGCGCATGTTGTTGGCCACGAGGTAGGCGTTGTTCACGATGTTGAAATGGCTGAGGACCACGCCTTTGGGAAAACCGGTGGTGCCCGATGTGTATTGGATGTTGACGTCGTCGTCGGGATCCAGTTCGTCCATGACCCGGGCCAACGCTTCATCGGGAACCGCCTTGCCCTGCTCGATGAGCTCGTTGAAATCAAAGGCCGACGGGTGGGCGCCGCCGAAAAGGACCACGTTTTTAAGTTAGGGCAAGGTGGCGCTGTCGACGGCCCCGGGCCGGGCCGCGGCCAGTTCTGGGCAGACCGAGAACAGCATTTCCAGGTAAGGGGAGGTCTTAAACGATTCCAGAAGGATGACGGTTTGGGTTTCGGACTGCAACAAGGCGTATTCGAGTTCATGGGTACGGTAGGCCGGGTTGATATTCACCATGATCGCACCGATCTTGGCTGTGGCGAACTGGGTGGCCACCCATTCCCACCGGTTGATGGACCAGATGCCGACCCGGTCCCCGCGCCGGATCCCCAGAGCGTGCATCCCCTTGGCCAGGTCATCGGTCAGCCGATCAAAGGCGCTGTAGGTAAACCGGATTTCCAAGTTGCAATCAACGAGGGCGTCGTTGTCCGGGAAACGCTGCGCGGTCTGTTTGAGCAGATCGCCGATGGTCTGGTAGATCAGTTTCTCGGTACCGGTGCCATGGTCGTAGCTTGACGCTGGTCGGGTCATGTTTACCTCCCCCAGTAATGGTGATGAACGATCGCCCCGAGTTGTCGTTGCCTGACGACGAGGTCAAAAAAATTCATACCAAAAAAATACGGCTATTGATAGCCCTGCCTCACCCCGGTGCCGGGGCGGTTGATTCTGCCCGCGCGCGAGGGTATGGTGCCTCTCGAATCGGGATCGTAAATTTCCTGCAGCGGGGCTTTTCCCATGCCGTCTCTGCCGACCGTTCCATTCATCTCCTGCGAGGACGTCACCCTGCGCCGGGGTGATCGCCGGGTGGTGCACGATCTCACCTGGCACATCCACCGGGGCGAGCAATGGGCCGTGATCGGTCCCAACGGTGCAGGAAAATCGACGTTGGCCGGCGCACTGTGCGGCCGGGTGCCGGTGGTCGGCGGGCGGATCCGGCGTCATCATCCGGAGGCCGCGATCGAAGCCGCCGCCCAGGTGGGCTTCGAGGATCACCGGGAACTCATCGCCAGGGAAATGGCTCTCGATCACGGCCGCCATTTCTCCGGACGCCCCGATGCCGTGGCCCGGGGCCGGGACCTTGTCCCCGATGCGGCGACCGCCGCCCGGCTTCCTCCGGAGGCCCGCGAGATGCTTGAACGCCTGGGCGACGGCCACCGCTTGGACCGTCCCCTCAGGGCCTTGTCCACCGGGGAAATTCGAAGGCTCCTCATGGTCCGTGCCCTGGCCCGAGACCCGCGGCTCATCGTGCTCGACGAACCCTTTGACGGGCTGGACAAAGAAGGCCGCGAGGCCATGGCGCGACTCGTCAACGATCTGGCCTGCTCCGGCCGCCAGATCGTTCTGGTCACCCACCGGTTCGACGAACTGCCCGATGCCGTCACCCACATCCTTCTTCTCGTGGACGGCCGCCGGCAACGGGCCGGTCATCGGGCCGAGGTGCTTCCCGAAACGCGAGGAAACGCGCCCGGGACCGACGGCGGAACGCCCCCGGCGGTGAGACCCGCGGTTTCGCCCGCCGCACCGCTGGTGGAGATGTGCGATCTTCGCGTTGCTTACGGCACCATCCGGATCTTCGAGCGGTTCAACTGGCGGATGGCCGCCGGCGAGAACTGGATGATCCAGGGACCCAACGGCGTGGGAAAGAGCACCTTGTTGCGGTTGATCACGGCCGATCACCTCCAGGCCTATGCCAACCGCATCCGGCTCTTCGGGCGGCCCCGGGGATCCGGGGAAACCATCTGGGCGATCAAGCAACGGATCGGCATGGTCTCCGCCGAATTTCAGATCGCCTACCGCCGATCGATCGCGGTGGAAACCGTGGTGGTTTCAGGGTTTTTCGACAGCATCGGCCTTTACCGGCAGGCCTCCGGGATGCAGCGGACCGCGGCTCGGGCCATGATGTCCCGCTTCGGGCTGGAAGAACTGGCCGGCCGATCCTTCGACCGCCTCTCCCAGGGCCAGCAACGAATGGTGCTTCTCGCCCGGGCCATGGTCAAATCCCCGCGGCTTCTGGTCCTCGACGAACCTTGCCAGGGGCTCGACACGGAAAACCGGCGGCGCATCCTCGAACAAATCGACGCCATCGGCGCCTCCGATGCCACCGACATCCTCTACGTCACCCATACGCCGGAAGACCGGCTTCACTGCCTCACCCACCGGCTCACCCTCACGGCCACGCCCAACGGGCCGGCTGCGGCGGCTGTGGAGTGTCTGGGGGATGACGGTTGACTTCGACCGAAGAAATCTTTTCATCCAACGGCGAACATGGTAGGAACCGGCCACTCGCGGTTGACGCCGGGCGAAATCGAACATCAATCAGACGGACCGCGCCCTTGGGGCCCCGTCTTATTTTGACGCGGCCCGCACCGCGCCATGGAGGTCTCCATGAATCCGAAGATCCGTGAAATCATCGACCTGTTCGAACAGATCAATGCCATCCCCCGGTGCAGCAAGCACGAGGGGGACATCTCCCGATGGCTCCGGGGCTGGGCCGAGGCCCACGCGCTCGCCGTTCGCCACGACCCCGACGGAAACCTCGTCATCGACGTGCCGGCAACCCCGGGTCGGGAAAAGGCCCCCGCCGTGGTGCTGCAGGCCCACATGGACATGGTCTGCGAAAAAACGCCGGACTCGGATCACGATTTTTCACGGG